>NZ_RZPW01000841.1:0-2532 GCF_003998455.1 Mesorhizobium sp. M7A.F.Ca.CA.001.08.2.1
GTTACAGGATGCAAACGGCCCTTTAGCAAGTTGTTTAACGTGGCTGCAAGCCGACCGGCCAAATCACCACGGAAGTTCGCTCCCCTTCTAGGGCTGTGGCGCGCCGGCGTCAACGGCCTGCCTTGGGCGGGAGGCTGTCGCCTCTCGACATTGCAGGCCACGGCTTGTATTTCCGCTGCGGCTTCCCTCAGGAAGCGTTCTCGACGGATATTGCGACATGAGCCAGACACCGGACCAGGCACGTCCAACCCCGCGCGCGGGCATCATGGACATAGACGCCTATGTGCCGGGCAAGAGCACGGCGCCTGCCGGCGTCGCCAAGGTCCACAAGCTGTCCTCCAACGAGAACCCGCTCGGGCCCTCACCGAAGGCGATCGAAGCCGCGCGCGAGATTGCCGGCAAGCTTGACGTCTATCCAGATGGCACCGCCAGGCGGCTGCGCGAAGCGATCGCCGAGGTGCATGGCCTCAACCCGCAGAACATCATCTGCTCCAACGGCTCCGACGAGATCCTCGGCCTGCTGGCGCAGACCTATCTGGCGCCCGGCGACGAGGCCGTCATCACCGAACACGCCTTCATGGTCTACAAGATCTACATCCAGTCGGCGGGCGCCGTTCCGGTGACGATCAAGGAAACAGACGAGCGCGCCGATATCGACGCCGTCCTGGCCGCCGTCACGCCGCGCACCAAGATCGTGTTCCTCGCCAATCCCAACAACCCGACCGGCACCTATGTGCCATTCCAGGAGGTGCGGCGTCTGCATGCCGCACTGCCGAAGAACGTGCTTCTGGTGCTCGACGCGGCCTATGCCGAATATGTCCGCCGCAACGACTATGAGGCCGGCATCGAACTGGTCGGCAGCGCAGAGAACGTGGTGATGACCCGGACCTTCTCCAAGATCGGCCTTGGCGGGGCGCGGATCGGCTGGATGTATGCGCCGATGCACATCGTCGACGCCATCAACCGCGTACGCGGCCCCTTCAACGTCAATGCGACGGCGATCGAGGCCGGCATCGCCGCCATTCGCGATCGCGCCCATGTCGAGCGCAGCGTGGCGCACAACGAGACCTGGCTGGCCTGGCTGAGTGCGGAATTCACAAAGCTTGGGTTGCGGGTGACGCCCAGCGTCGGCAATTTCATCCTCATTCATTTTCCCGAGGACCAGAAACATTCGGCAGCGGCGGCGGACGACTATCTGACGGCGCGCGGCTATATATTGCGGCGCGTTTCGGGCTATGGCTTTCCCAACGCGCTGCGCATGACCGTCGGTACCGAAGAGGCCAATCGCGGCGTTGTCGCCGCTCTCACGACATTCCTGAAAAGCTAGAAACCATGACATCACCGATGTTTGAAAAGATCGCGCTGGTCGGCATCGGCCTGATCGGCTCGTCGCTGGCCCGCGTCATCCGCCGCGAGGGCCTCGCCCGCCACGTATCCATCTCGACCCGCAGTGCGGCGACGCTGGCACGGGCCGAGGAGCTTGGGCTGGGCGATGGCTATAGCACCGATGCGAGAGAAGCTGTCCGCGATGCCGACCTGGTCATCATTTCGGTGCCGGTCGGCTCGTCCGGCGCGGTTGCCGAGGAAATCGCGCCGGCGCTGAAGCCGGGCGCGATCCTCACCGATGTCGGCTCGACCAAGGCGTCTGTCATTGCGCAAATGCAGCCTTATGTGCCTGAAGGTGTCCATTTCATTCCCGGCCACCCGCTGGCGGGCACAGAAAAATCCGGCCCCGACGCCGGTTTCGCCGACCTGTTCGACAATCGCTGGTGCATCTTCACGCCGCTGCCCGACACCGACCCGGACGCGTTGGAGAGGCTGTCGGAGTTCTGGCGGCGCTGCGGCGCCAACATCGACACGATGGATCCCCAGCATCACGATATGACGCTGGCCATCGTCTCGCATCTGCCGCACATCATCGCCTACAACATCGTCGGCACCGCCGATGATCTGCAGTCGGTGACCAAATCCGAAGTGATCAAATATTCGGCTTCCGGCTTCCGCGACTTCACCCGCCTTGCCGCCTCCGATCCGACCATGTGGCGGGATGTCTGCCTGCACAACAAGGACGCCATCCTCGAAATGCTGGCGCGGTTCTCGGAAGATCTGGCGTCGCTGCAGCGCGCAATCCGCTGGGGCGACGGCGAAAAACTCTTCGACCTGTTCACCCGCACCCGCGCCGTGCGCCGCTCGATCATCGAAGCCGGCCAGGACATCGACGTTCCCGATTTCGGCCGTCAGGCGGTCGAGCACCCCGCGAAGGGCTAGGTCTGTCTCAGGCAGGCCAGGTCTGCGCAACCATGGCCAGCGTCTCGGCTCGGTTCGGCGCGCCAAGCCTGCCGCCGAAGCGCAGGCATTTGAGCGCCGCGGCCGCACTGGCAAACCGCAAAGCCTGCTCGACCGGCATGGCTTCCGCCAGCCCGACGGCGAAGGCGCCGTGAAAGACATCGCCGGCGGCGAGCGTGTCGACCGCCTTGATTTTCGGCGCCGCGACATGGCGCACGCAGCCAGCGCGACGGTCGTGCCACCAAC
>NZ_RZPW01000842.1:0-2528 GCF_003998455.1 Mesorhizobium sp. M7A.F.Ca.CA.001.08.2.1
GATGAATCCGCGGCTCTACGCGACCTTCCTGCTATGGCTGATGTCGGAGCTGTTCGAGGTGCTGCCGGAAGTCGGCGACCCCGACAAGCCGAAGCTGGTGTTCTTCTTCGACGAGGCCCATCTTCTGTTCGACGAAGCACCCAAGGTGCTCATCGATCGCGTCGAACAGGTCGTCCGACTGATCCGCTCGAAAGGCGTCGGCGTCTATTTCGTCACCCAGAACCCTTTGGATATCCCTGAAAAAGTCCTGGCCCAGCTCGGCAATCGCGTCCAGCACGCGCTGCGCGCCTATACACCGCGCGAGCAGCAGGCAGTCCGGACGGCGGCCGAAACGTTCCGGCCAAATCCCGATTTCGACTGCATGACCGCCATTACACAGCTTGCCACTGGCGAGGCGCTGGTCTCGACGTTGGAAGCCAAGGGTGTTCCGTCCATGGTGCAGCGGACACTGATCCGCCCGCCATCCTCGCGGCTTGGGCCCATAACGGCCGCTGAGCGGCAAAAGCTGATCCAAGAAAGCCCGGTCGCCGGCCAGTACGATCAGGCCGTCGATCGCGAATCGGCTTTCGAAATGCTGCAGAAAAAGGCCAAGGACGCGCAGGATGCCGAAGAGCAGGCCCAGCAGGCCGGCAGCGGCGGCTCGCGCTGGACCATTCCGGGCTTCGGCAATGACGATCCCGCGCCGCAATCCGGTGGCAGGCGCACATCTGCACCGCGCCCGTCCAACCGCCAGACGGTCGCAGAGGCGGCGATCAAGTCGGTGGTGCGCTCGGTCGGCTCCTCGGTCGGTCGGGCAATCGTGCGCGGCATTCTGGGGAGCTTGTCGCGCGGACGGTGACTGGAGGCAGCGGGCGCCGCTGCCTAGTCAGCTCAGAAAATCGAATTCGTGATCGCCTTGACCGGTCCAAGCAGCACCGAACCGTCCGGCACGCCGGCATCGATCGGGATCGCCTGTCGGTTGGCCGTCGCCACCATGGGTTGGCTGGCGTCGCTGGTCACGATGACCGGCGTCTTCGAGGGCACGCGATCATAGAGGTCGATAATGTCCTGGTTCATCAGACGCACGCAGCCTGACGACACCGACTTGCCGATCGAGCGCCACTCCGGCGAGCCGTGCAGACGGTAGAGCGTGTCGACATTGCCCTGGAACAGATAGAGCGCGCGTGCACCGAGCGGGTTCTTCAGGCCGCCGGGCATGCCGCCATTGTCGGCGCTGTAGGGTTTCAGTTCCGGCTGGCGGGCTATCATTTCGTCCGGCGGCGTCCATTTTGGCCATTTCTGCTTCCACTGAACGACGGCGTCGCCGGACCATTCGAAGCCGGCGCGGCCAAGGCCGACACCGTAGCGTATCGCCTGACCGCCTGGACGAACCAGATAAAGGAAGTGGCCGGTCGTATCGACGACTATGGTTCCCGGCTTCTGTCCCGTCGGGTCGGGAACGATCTGACGCAGGAATTGCGGATCGATCTTGTCGACTGGGATGGCCGGCAAATCGAAGCCGCCGTCGCTGACTGCTGCATACATCGTCACATAATCGGCCAGAGGCGGCTCGACATAGGTTGGTGGCGGCGGCTCGACCGGACCCGGCCCGGTGGTGGCGCATGCGGAAACCGCGATCGAAGCGGCGCCCAGGGCTGCGGCATTGAGAAAGCCGCGACGGCTCAGGCGAAAAGATTCGATTTCGGTTATGGACATGGTTGCCTTCTTTAAGTCTCAAATCGCAACAAAGCGTGAATTCGCCGACAGTTACGCGGGTGCCTGACAACACCTGGGGCGATAGGCGGTTCCGATTCTGGCCCGAACGTGGGCAAAGAAAGGCGAAGCTGTGACCAGGCTGCTACTGTGGCGCCAGAGACACAGGTCTCTTAGCTGCCGGGCACAAGGGCTTCGAGCGACGGCAGGATCAGGGCCGGTGGGAAGTCCCGGTATTCTTCGGGCTGGTTGGAGCGGTTGATCCACACCGTGCGAAAGCCGAATTTGGTGGCGCCTGCAATGTCCCAGCGATTGGACGACTGGAAGGAAACCGCGCCGGGGTAGAGGCGCCAGCCGGTGGCGACCATGTCGTAGACCGCCGGATCGGTCTTGAAGCGCCGCACCGTATCGACGGAATAGATATCGTCCAGAACCTGGTCGAGCGCGGCGGATTTGACCGCCGCCTGCAGCATTTCGGGCGAGCCGTTGGACAGGATCGCCAGCCTCGCTCCCGAAGCCTTGAGCGCCTTGAGCACGGCCGGCACTTCCGGATAGCAATCGAGCCGCCAATAGGCATCCAGCAATATCGCCTTGAGACCGGGGTCGGCCGAGGGAACCTTGCGCAAGGCGAAATCGAGCGCCTGTTCGGTCAGTTGCCAGAAATCGGCATAGGCGCCCATCAGCGTGCGCACCCAGGAATATTCGAGCTGTTTGGCGCGCCAGATCTCGGACAACAATTGGCCGTCCGGCCCGATCCGGTCGGCATGACGGCGCACGGCGGCATGCACGTCGAACAGCGTGCCATAGGCGTCGAAGACATAGGCGGCGTATTGCAT
>NZ_RZPW01000843.1:0-2525 GCF_003998455.1 Mesorhizobium sp. M7A.F.Ca.CA.001.08.2.1
TGTCGAGGCCGATGCCGCCGCCGAGCGAATCCGCCAGCGTCGGCAATTCTTCCACCAGCACCGGGCGGCCGGCATCGAGGCTGGCCTTCATCGCCGCGCCACGCGCCATCGAGACACCGATGATCTTTGTGCCGGGGCTGACGCCTTTGATGGCCGCGGCAACGCCTGAGGCGAGCCCGCCACCCGACAACTGCACCAGGACGAGGGCGGCATCCGGGACCTGTTCGATCATCTCAAGCCCGAGCGTGCCTTGCCCGGCGACAATGTCGGGATGGTCGAAGGGCGGCAGCATAACCAGCCCCTCTTGCGCCACCAGCCGATCGACCTCCTGCTGGGCTTCGTCCTGGCTGTTGCCGATAATGCGAACCTCCGCGCCCAGCCGGCGGATCCCGTCGAGCTTGTTTTCAGGCACCAGCCGCGACATGCAGATCACGGCGCGCATGCCCTCAAGCTTCGCCGCATGCGCCAGCGCGCGGCCGTGGTTGCCGGTCGAGGCCGCGACCACGCCACGCGCCTTCTCCGCGGTGCTGAGCGAAGCGACGGCATTCGAGGCGCCGCGCAGCTTGAAGCTGCCGGTGGTCTGCCGGTGTTCGAGCTTGAGGTGGACGGGGACGCCCAGCCCTTCGGAAAGAGTTTGGGACAGCACGGTCGGCGTGCGCTCGACCTTGCCGGCAATGCGCTCATGCGCGGCGCGAATGTGCTCAAGAGTGACCTGTGTCATGATCATCAATCAGGCGGCAAATGGCTGCGTCATCAGACGGCCGAATTCGGGACGCGGCGTGTCATCTCCGCACAGCCGCAGACAATTCCAGGCGGTCGCCTGGTTGCTGGTCACCACGGGACGTCCAATAGTTTTTTCCATGCCGGTGACCGCGAGGGCGCTACGCAGCGCCGTGCAGGACACGAACAGCGCATCGGCGCTGGCGTCGGTCGCCTCACGCGCCAGTTCGACAAGCGTTGCCGGTGCGATGCGCGCCATCTCGCGGTCGTCCTCGAAACCGAGGCAGGTGAAGCTGACGATCTCGAAGCCGTGCGCCGCGAAATAGGCGGCCATCGGCCTGGATGTCTCGACCGTGTAGGGAGTGAGGATGCTGATCTTGCTTGCGCCCAGCGCACGCAGCCCGCGCACGCCCGCCATCGGCGGGGTGATTATCGGCACGCCCGGCTTTGCGACCTGGATCGCCGCCTCGATCTCGGCATCGCCGATCACCACCGAGGCCGAAGTGCAGGAATAGCAGACGGCATCGAGTGGCTCATCCGGCAGGATCAGGGCCGCGCCCGCCGTCAGCGCCGGCTGCATCTTGCGCAGGTTTTCGGGCGTCGTCGGGTTGGCATAGGGAATGCGCGCGACATAGACGCCGACGCGTTCGCTCGCCACCATGCGGCGGAAATCCGGTTCGCTGGTGTGGTCGGTGGCCAGGATGATCAGGCCGACGCGCCGCTCCAGCGGACGCGCATCCAGTGCCGGCCGTTTCGGATACACCTTGATCTCGGGCAAGGGTTTCATCGGCTACCTCTCGATCTTGCCGTAGCGGCGTTCCAGCCAGCGCAGCAACACGACCGAAAACAGACTGATGACCAGGAAGAAAGCACCGACCAGGGTGATCGGCTCGATATAGCGATAGTAGGTGTTGGCGACGCTTTTGGCCTGGTTCATCAGTTCCAGCACGGTGATCGCCGACAGCAGCGGCGTTTCCTTGAACATGGCGATAAAGTAATTGGCGAGCGCCGGAATCATCGGTGGGATAGCCTGCGGAACGATGATGTGGGTCCAGGTCTGACTGGCGCTCAAATTGCACGCCTTGGCGGCCTCCCATTGGCCGCGCGGCACATTGTCGATGCCGGCCCGATAGACCTCGGCCGTATAGGTGCCGTAATGCAGCCCGAGCCCGATGACACCGGCGACCAGCGGCGGCAGCAGGATGCCGATGTCGGGCAGCACGTAGAAGATGAAATAGAGCTGCACCAGCAGCGGCGTGCCGCGGATGAATTCAGCCGCCCAGCCGACCGTGCGCGACAACGCCTTGTTGGGCGAGCGGCGCGCCAGCGCAATGCCAAGCCCGACGATCGCCGCCAGCACCGAGCCGAGCAGCGTCGCCAGGATGGTGATCTTCACGCCCTGGATCAGCGTTGGCATGATTTCCCAGACGAAATTCCAATCCCATTCCATCAGTAGGCCCAATTTATCAGAAGGGAGTTGGCCATCAGGCACGCACCCCGTCGAGGCCGCGCGCCATGCGTCGTTCCAGCGAGCGCACGCCCCACGAGATGAGCAGGGCGAGGATGAAATAGATGATCAGGATGGTGGTGAACGGCACCAGGGTGTTGCCGGTCTGGGCGCGCACCACCTGCGCCTGGAAGGTCAGGTCGGTGAGCGAGATCAGCGACACCACGGCGGTCGCCTTGAGCAATTCGATGGCGTTGTTGCCAAAGGTCGGCAGCATCACCAGCAGCGCCTGTGGCAGGATGATGTGGCGCATGCCTTGCCAGCGGCCGAGATTGAGCGCTGTGCAGGCCTCATACTG
>NZ_RZPW01000844.1:0-2524 GCF_003998455.1 Mesorhizobium sp. M7A.F.Ca.CA.001.08.2.1
AGGGTAGAGAGCGCCAGGGCGGATAGGGAAAGTCCGGCGGCCATTTCGGTGCGCGCTTCCCGGCTCATCAGCAGTTCGAACAGCGCCGGATAGGCGGTAAAAGGTGCACCGTTGGGATGATCGGTGGTGAAGAACACACGCCAAGGATCGTCGATCAGGAGAAAAAGCTCGAGCCCGATCGCCCACTGCATCGTGCCGTAGAAGTCCTTGCCATAGCTGTAAGGCACGATGCCGCCGCCATTGCCGTCACCGTCATGAATGACGGTCTTTTTCGGGTGTGCGCTGCCACGCGCCGAAAACTGCCGCATGACGTCGGAGGAGACCGTGACCGTCTGGCCGAACATCACCTGGCCGATATCGATGGTGACTTCCGGCGTCGCGTTGACTAGTTCGGCAAGCCGTGCGGCGGCAGAGGAAAACCCGCGTTTTCCTTCCGTGCCATAGCCATAGAACTGGAGGTGGGCGAGATGCAGCGGCAGTCCATCCGCCGCTGCAATCGTCGCAGCCGCCGTATCCGCCGATCCGGGGCTGCCCAGATTGTTGCAATGGACATGCAAGGGATGCGGCAAGCCAAGACTGTCGACGGCGACCTGCAGCGTCTTGACGATCTTGCGCGAACTGACGCCATAGGAAGGCACGACATCATCCAGCGAGAAGGTGCGGACGTTCTCCTTGAAGGCGGCCGCCGCACCGGCGTTGATCACCTTGACCCCAAGCGCTCGCGTCGAAGCGACCGTCCAGGCGACATAGTCCTCGATCATCGTCCGGGGGGCGTCGTCGCGGATCATCGACAACAGGAAATCGTCGTTGCCGAGAATGGCAAGGGTCGCTTTGTCGATAATCGGGATGTCAGCCAGTTCGAGATGCGTGTGCAGCGCCGCTCCCGGCGACATCGCCGGCTCGACGACCGTCGTAAAGCCCATCTTTGCGTAGAGGCAGCCGGTCTGGAAGGTTGACCAGCCGGCATTGGCGAGCGGCGTCATTGCTGGCCGCAGCTGATGGGCGGCATGCTGTTCGGGCAAGAGCAGCCGCGCGGTGTTCACATTGCCGCCACCGATGTGGGAGTGGATGTCGATGGCGCCAGCCATCACGATGCAGCCGCTGGCTTCGATGGTCCGGTCGGCCGCCCCTCCCGCCGGCGCCGGAACGATCTTGTCGTCCTTGATCCAGAGGTCGCCCTTGTCGAGACGGCCGTTGACGGGATCGATGATGTCGCCGCCGGCGATTTTCGTCAGCATGGCAGTGCCTCGGCGAAAGCGTGGGTAGCGATCAGGCGGATGATCGTCGCGGCGGAGGGCAATTGCGAGTCCGCTTGCGCATCGATCGACCTGAGCGAGCCCGTGCGGCTGGAGTAGACAACCGCATCGTGATCGACCCCAGCCTCGCCGATGGCCATGGTGACTGCGGCGCCGGCAACCGGCTTTTCCGTTTTCGTCAGCACAATCAGCGCCATGCGTGCCCTTTTTTTCTGTAGTTGGGCCGTTGCGGCGGAGATCCGCAGGTGCAGGTCAGCTTCGCCGGCAGCGATCATGCGCTCCACATCGCAGCTCCAGGGATCGAATTCAGGGAGGCCGCGCGCAAAGCCGGTGCGCAGCGGAAAACCTGTCATCCAGGCCGAGGCGAGCGCGCTTCCCCACCCGTTTTCGCTCGCCGGCAGATAAAGGCTGGATGCGCGCGATTTGCGATTGAGATCGGCGATCAGTCCTTGCAGCATCTCCAATGCCAAGCCTTCGGCGGCGTGGCCTGAAAACAGGAACACGGGAAAATGCGCGGCCGCCAGAGCTTTGGCAAAATCATTGAAATTCGACACCGGTTGCGATGTACGCCGCCCTTTGTACTGTGCCCTCAGTGCCGCCAGCGTGGCGGCGAGGCTAGCTTGGCCACAGGAAAGTTGTGTTGCCTTGCGTCCGCCGTTCAGCGGCGGCACAGACATCCCGTTTGGGCCTACCACGAAGAACGCGCGCTGGTTGCCGGTCGAGAGGTCGGGAACCGTCCCGGCAAGTTCGCCAACAAGACCATGATGGATCCGCGGGAGCTCGCCCACGATCACCACGACATCGGCACGCCGGCGCGTCTCTCCGGGGGCGACGGTCATTGCCCCCTTGTCGGTAAAAAGCGCGGTCTCTCGGGCAAGTGCCGCACCATCGGCATGGTCGTATGCCGCGCCAGCCCGCTCAGCCAGCGCGATCGCCGCCCTCGTGCCATCTATATCCGTATCAAAGCTGAAAACCGGGCACCGACTTGACGACAATAGCGACGCGGCATGCGCAGCCGCGTGCTCAATCAGCGCTTCCCGGTTGCCGATCCAAGCAACCGCCATTCGCTAAACTACTTTCTGGTGCCGGCTCGATCCTAGACGAAACTGGATTGGCCGTGAACCCCACCCTGCAGCGGATCAGCGAATGTTTTCATACGCGTCAACAAATTCCGACCCTGCTTAGTCATATTTGACGTAAGCGAAGCGTTGATCGGTCAGTGGAGTGCCCTCCAGTGCCCCGCCTTCCTTGGCCGGCTGCCACTGGAC
>NZ_RZPW01000845.1:0-2518 GCF_003998455.1 Mesorhizobium sp. M7A.F.Ca.CA.001.08.2.1
AAGCTGGTCGCCGAACCGGATGCCGTGTCCGACGGTTTCGGCTTCGCGCCGAGGCTGATGATCTCGACCGAAGGGTTGGCGGCCACTGGACTGATCCAGCCGGGCAGCCTGGTCGAGAATGCCTACAAAATCCGGCTGCCGGCGGACGCCGACGAGGCAAGGCTCAAGGCCATCCAGGATCAGGCCGCCACGGATTTTCCGGAAGCCGGCTGGTCGATCCGCACGCGCAGCAACGCGGCGCCCGCGCTGTCGTCCAACATCGAACGCTTCTCGCAGTTCCTGACCCTGGTCGGGCTGACGGCGCTGGTGGTCGGCGGCGTCGGCGTCGCCAATGCGGTGCGCGCCTATCTCGACGGCAAGCGCGGCGTCATCGCCACCTTCAAGAGCCTGGGCGCTTCGGGCGGCTTCGTCTTTGCCGTCTATCTCGTGCAGATCCTGATCATAGCCGGATTGGGTATCGTGCTGGGCCTTGTGCTCGGCGCACTAATGCCCTTCGCGGCGAGCGCGGCCTTGCAATCCGTCATTCCGGTGCCGGCCGAAGGCGGCTTCTATCCCGGCGCGCTCGGCATGGCGGCGCTGTTCGGCCTGCTGGTGACGTTGGCTTTCGCGCTGCTGCCGCTCGGCCGCGCCCGCGACGTGCCGGCAACCGCGCTGTTTCGCGAAATGGGGCTGGAAGGCCGCGGCTTGCCGCGCCCCGCCTATGTCGCGGCGGCCATAGGCATCGCGCTGCTGCTTGCGGCGCTGGCCATTCTGTTCTCGGGCGACCAGCGCATCGCCTCGATCTTTGTCGGCGCTACCGTCTTCGCCTTCCTGGTGCTGCGCGTGGTCGGCGCACTGGTGCAATGGGCCGCCAGGAAAAGCCCGCGCGTGCGCTTCGTGGCGCTCAGGCTCGCCATCGGCAACATCCATCGGCCAGGCGCCCTGACGCCATCGGTGGTGCTGTCCCTGGGGCTCGGGCTGACGCTATTGGTGACGCTGGCGCTGATCGACGGCAATCTCAGGCGACAGATCTCGGGCAGCCTGCCGGAACGGGCGCCGAACTTCTTCTTCGTCGACATCCAGAGCGCCGATGTCGCGTCCTTCTCGGCGCTGATCGGCAAGGAGGCGCCGCAGGGCGTGCTGGCCAAGGTGCCGATGCTGCGCGGCCGGGTGATGGCGCTGAACGGTGTCGACGTCGACAAGGTGAAGGTGCCGGCGGAAGGCGCCTGGGTGCTGAGGGGGGATCGCGGCCTGACCTATGACACCAGGCAGCCGGAGAACGCGACGCTGACCGAGGGCAGTTGGTGGCCCGAAAATTACAGCGGCGAACCGCTGGTTTCGTTTTCGGCGCAAGAAGGCAAGGAGATCGGGCTGAAGCTCGGCGACACCATCACCGTCAATGTGCTGGGCCGCAATGTCACGGCCAGGATCGCCAGTTTCCGCCAAGTCGAATGGGAGACGATGGGTATCAATTTCGTCATGGTCTTCTCGCCCAACACATTCGCGGGCGCCCCGCATGGCTGGATGGCGACGCTGACCGAAAAGAGTGCATCGACGGCGGACGACGCCCGCATCCTCAACGCCGTCACCCGCGCCTTCCCGGCGGTGACGACGGTGCGGGTCAAGGACGCGCTCGACGTCGTCAACCGGCTGGTCGGGCAGCTCGGCACGGCGATCCGGGCGGCCGCTGGCGTGGCGCTGATCGCTTCGGTGCTGGTGCTGGCCGGCGCGCTTGCAGCCGGCAACCGGGCGCGCATCCATGATGCGGTGGTGTTGAAGACGCTGGGCGCGACACGCACGACGCTGATATCGGCCTTCTCGCTCGAATATATGCTGATCGGGCTGGCCACCGCCATTTTCGCGCTGGCGGCGGGCAGCGCAGCCGCCTGGTTCGTCGTCGCGCGCATCATGACTCTGCCGTCGCATTTCATGCCGGAGGTGGCGGTGGCAACCATTCTGTTTTCGCTGGTGATCACGGTCGGCATTGGTCTCGCCGGCACTTGGCGGGTGCTCGGCCACAAGGCAGCACCGGTGCTGCGCAACCTGTGACGACAGGCCCGGAACGGGCATCCTGGATTAAATCTTGGTAAGAAAGCCGTCCGAAAAGCCGAGGAAACGGCGCTTCGCCCTCTCACGAACCGTTACATCCGGTTACGGTCTTGTTCTTGACGCGAATAACCATCATATTTCGCCACAGGCATGCTGGAGCCCTGCCAGCGGCGCCTGGGTCCGGAAGGACCTGACACCGGACGGGGCAGAAGCAATAGAGGACTACAATGGCTGATCCCATTCGCAACTACCAGACGCGCGCCGTGCCCGGCGTCGGCGTCGGTGCCGACATCGATCAGGGCCTGCGCGCCTACATGATCAAGGTTTACAATCTGATGGGGCTTGGCCTCCTCATCACCGGTCTTGCCGCTGTCGGCACGATCATGCTGGCCACCACCACCGATCCGGCTTCGGCTGTCGCGACGCTGCCGAGCGGCGAGATGCTGACGTCCTTCGGCTACGCGATCTTCGGCTCGCCGCTGCGCTGGGT
>NZ_RZPW01000846.1:0-2518 GCF_003998455.1 Mesorhizobium sp. M7A.F.Ca.CA.001.08.2.1
GCCGGTATCTGGGCCAGCGCTTCGGCCTGGCGTACCGAAAGGCCCTCTTCGACGATACGCTTGGCAAGGCCGGCCGGATCTTCCGCCGTCACCAGCGTGCGGGCATGGCCCGCCGACAGCGCGCCGTCGACCAGCATGTCGCGGATCACGTCCGGCAGCTTCAGGAGCCTGAGCGTGTTGGCGACATGGCTGCGGCTCTTGCCGATCACCTGGCCGAGATCAGCCTGGGTGTAGCCGTGCTCGTCGATCAGCTGCTGATAGCCAAGTGCTTCCTCGACCGCATTGAGGTCGGTGCGCTGGACGTTTTCGATGATCGCCAGCTCGAGCGCGGTGCGGTCGTTGACCTCGCGGATGATGACCGGGATCTCGGAAAGCCCGGCGCGCTGCGCCGCCCGCCAGCGCCGCTCGCCGGCGATGATCTCGTAACGGCCGGCCTGTGCCGGCGAAGGACGCGCCACCACCGGCTGGACGACGCCGTGTTCGCGGATCGACTGGGCAAGGTCGGTCAGCTCGGCGTCGCCGAAATGCCGCCGCGGATTCTTCGGATTGGGGGTCAGGAACTCGATCGGCACCTTGCCGTCGGCGCTCATGCCTGATTTTTCAGGCGCAGCTGGGCGATCAATCTCGCCGATCAGCGCCGCCAGCCCACGCCCCAGTCTCTTTCTCGAAAGGTCTTCGCTCATCTTTATTCCAGGTTCCGGATCGTTTCGGTATCGAATCGGCTCTTTAGATTGCAGGGAGTCTAATCAAGCGGCGCGTAACTTGCGCTCGCGGCGGATCACTTCCGACGCCAGTTGCAGATAGGCCTGGCTGCCCGAGCATTTCAGATCGTAAAGGATCGCCGGCTTGCCGTAGGACGGCGCCTCGGACACCCGCACATTGCGCGGGATGACGGTCTCGTAGACCTTGTCGCCCATATGCGACCGCACATCCTGCACCACCTGGTTGGCGAGATTGTTGCGGCCGTCATACATGGTCAGCACGATGCCCTGGATGGTCAGATCCGGATTGATCGAGCGGCGCACCTGCTCGACCGTCTCCAGCAACTGGCTGAGACCTTCGAGCGCGAAGAACTCGCATTGCAGCGGCACAAGAACAGAATCGGCCGCAGCCATTGAATTCAAGGTCAAAAGGTTGAGCGAGGGCGGGCAGTCGATCAGCACATAGCCGAAAGGTGCGCCGCGCTCGGTCGCGGCGCGCAGCGCATTGCGCAGCTTCAGCACGCGGTCGGGCGCGGAGGCGATCTCCATTTCGATGCCGAGCAGGTCGAGCGTCGACGGCACGATCGACAGGCCGGGCACCGCCGTCGGGATGGCCGCGGCCTCCAGCTCCAGCTCGCCGGTCAGCACGTCATAGGACGAGACCGTCCGATCCTTGCGGTCGATGCCGAGGCCGGTGCTGGCATTCCCCTGCGGATCGAGATCGACGATCAGCACCTTTTCGCCGATCGCGGCCAGCGCGGTCGCCAGATTGATGGCGGTGGTTGTCTTGCCGACGCCGCCTTTCTGGTTGGCTACGGTGATGATTCGGGGGCCATTCTTCATCATGGGTTTATGCCAGAAATTCATTTTGGGCGCCAAATCGCCTGTCAGTGACGGATCAGACAGGTCGCAGGTTGGACAATTCCAGGATGACGCCGCCAGCGTCGGTCACACTGGGATGTTCTACCAGATCGAAGGACCATCGGTGAACGCTTTCTTGCACTTCGGTGCGGTAATCCCGGCCTTTGTGAAACAGGCCGCGCGCGCCTGAAATCAGCCAGGGCGCCGACAGGTCCAGCAAGGTCGAAAGCGGAGCCAGCGCCCGCGCCGTGACGATCTGCGGCGTCGAAACAAGCGCATGACTGTCGTCGATGCGGCGCGCCACCACCCGCGCCGGCAGGCTGAACTGCCCGACGACGGTCTGCAGGAAGGATGCTTTTTTGCGATTGCTTTCAATCAGATCGATGCTGGCGCCGTCGCGCTCGGCCAGCAGGAAAGCCATGACAAGGCCCGGAAATCCGCCGCCCGAGCCGATATCCACCCAGCGTGTGGCGGCAGGCTCTATGCGCGCGAGCTGCGCGCTGTCCAATATATGACGCTGCCAGACGTCGCCCGAGGTCGATTGCGCCACCAGATTGATGCTGCGATTCCACTTCTGGAACATCTGCTCGAACGCCACCAGCCGATCGAATGTTTCACGTGAAACCGGGCCTGCCGTGTCCTGCAGGCTCGCTAGGGTCATAGAACTCACGCAACATCCTTTTGCAGGCGCTGGGCGCTCTCCGCGTGACGGACATGCGCGACAATGATCGCCAGCGCCGCCGGCGTCATGCCTTCCATGCGCTGGGCATCGGCGATGGAGCGCGGCCGCCGCGCCTGCATCTTCTGCTTCAACTCGTTCGACAGACCCGGCACGCCAGCGAAATCGACCGTCTCGGGGATCAGCCGGCTCTCTTCATGCCGGATCTGCGCGACATCCGTCTTCTGGCGATCGAGATAGACCGAATATTTGGCCTCTGTTTCGAGTCGCTCCGCCG
>NZ_RZPW01000847.1:0-2508 GCF_003998455.1 Mesorhizobium sp. M7A.F.Ca.CA.001.08.2.1
GGCATCGGTATAGGTGGTCGAGGTGTCGCCGGCGATGTTGTTGAACGTGTTGCCGAGATTGGTGACGGAACCGCCGATGGTGCTGAGCGTGGTGCCGATGGCGTCGACGGCCTGGTTGGTGGCGGCGAGCTGCGAACCGTTGATGGCATCGGTCGACGTCGAACTGATCCGTCCGGCGGCGACGTTGGTGATGGTGCGTTCGGCGCCGACCGCGCCGACGCTGACCGTCGAGGTCGGGTTGGTGCCCTGGAAGGCGTAGGTGGTGCCATTGATCACGGTGCTGGGCGTGCCGACGGCGACGTCAGTGACACTGCCTGAGCCGAGCGCCACGTCGCCCGCATTGCCAGCAGCAGAGCCGGCGCCCAGCGCGAGCGCGTTCTGGGCGACGGCATTGGCGCCTACACCAACAGCAGTCGCCTGAACGCCAGCCGCAAGCGAGTTCTGGCCGATCGCCGTGCTGGAAGTGGCTGTGGCGGTGGCGTTGGCGCCAATGGCGGTGCTGTATTGGCCCGAGGCCTTGGAGATGTACCCCAGTGCCGTTGCGTCGAGCGCCGACGCGACGGCGCCACTGCCGATGGCCGAGGCGTTGGCGTCGGAGGCGCTCGAATTGACGCCGGCCGCGATGGCGTTCGTCCCCGTCGCGGTCGCGACGGGTCCGATGGCGACCGAGTCCGTACCAGTGGCCGAGGAGTCCGCCGCCGTCGAGTTGGCGTGGAAATATTTGATGCCGCCGCCGACGTTGAGATTGTTGACGACGGCGCCGATGGCGTCCACCGCCTGGTTGGTGGCGGCGAGCTGCGAGCCATTGATCGCGTCGGTCGATGTTGAACTGATCCGCCCAGCAGCGACGTTGGTGATGGTGCGTTCGGCGCCGGGTGCACCGATGCTGACCGTAGAGGTCGGATTGGTGCCCTGGAAGGCGTAGGTCGTTCCGTTGACCACACCGCTGGCCGTGCCGACCGCCGTAGTGGTGACCGAGCCCGAACCAAGCGCGACATCGCCGGAGCTTGCCGCCGCTGTCGCGCCATCGCCCAGTGCGACGTTCCCGGCGAGGCCGGCTGCGCCCGCCGTCGAGCCGTTGCCCAGCGCCACCGAGCCTTGCCCGATCGCCTTGTTGCTGTTGCCGATGGCGACGGCGCCGTTGGCCATATTGGCCGCGGTGGCGGTTGCCGTGCCGTCGCTGTTGGCGATGTTGTTGGCGCCGCCGGTGAAGGCGCCGGTACCGCTGGCATAGCTGGGATCGCCGATGGAGACGGCGCCGTCGCCATAGGCAACATTGTCGGCGCCGATGGCGACAGCCTTGCCGCCGCTTGCATTCGCCCTGGTGCCGATGGCGACGGCATCGGCGGAGTTTGCGACCGCGTTCGTTCCGGCGGCGATCGCGTTCTGGGCACTCGCGTTCGCGGTATCGCCCATCGCCAGCGCGCTCGCGCCACTCGCCGATGCGCTAACGCCCAGCGCCGTTGCGCGCGCGAGGGTCGCACGGGAGCCATTGCCGAGCGCCACGGCGCCAACATCCGTGCCCTGGGCACCCGACCCAATCGCGACCGAGCCGATCCCACTCGACAGAGCGGCATTGCCGAAAGCCAATGCGAAATTGCCAGAGGCGAGTGCGTTAGGGCCGAGCGTTGACGAGCTTGTCCCCGTCGCACGGGAATTTACCCCGATTGCGACGGCGAACTGGGCCGATGCCACGCTTGTACGGCCGATCGCCGTGGCATCAGCCACGTTTGCCGTCACGTCCACGCCGATAGCGATCGCGCTCTGAGCGAGAGCCCCCGTTCCGGCAGCGGAGCGTGCGCCCAGATAGATGGAATTCACGCCGCTGGCGATGGATCCCGTGCCAATGGCTGCGGCGTTGGTCTGGCTGGCTTGAGCGTTGTGGCCGATCGACGCGGTGTTGCTGGCGGCGACACCAATACCGGCATTGGTTCCGATCGCGATGTTGTCGTTGCCGGTGACCAGATTGCCCGCGGAGGCGGAGAGCGTTGCGTCATAGGCAACGGCGCCGTCACCAGTGCCGAGGGCGACATTGCGCTGCCCCGTGACGCCGGAGCCGGCGCCTCTCAAGACGCTTGGGACGCCGCCGCCGACAGCGGTATTCTGTCCGCCGCTGACGAGCGTGCCTGCCGCGACGCCCACCGCGACCGAGCTGGCATTTCCGGTGGTTGACCCGGCGCCGGCGCCCTGACCGACAGCAACCGTGCTGTCGCCGATCGCCAGCGCTTGCACCCCGAGTGCCGTTGAGCTGTTGCCAGTCGCCTTAGCAGCGTTGCCGACGGCGACGCCCGAGACTCCGCTGGCGTTGGCGCCGTTCCCGGCGGCGAGAGAATTGCCGCCGGTTGCCTGGCTGACCACTCCCAGCGCTATCGAATTGCCGCCGCTTGCGTTACTACCCGCTCCCATTGCGGTCGCGTTGCCGCCGGTTGCTTGGCTGGTCGATCCAACCGCGGTACCAAAGCTGTTGGCGACGGTTCCCGTGCCGAGGGCGGTCGAACTGTTCCCCGA
>NZ_RZPW01000848.1:0-2508 GCF_003998455.1 Mesorhizobium sp. M7A.F.Ca.CA.001.08.2.1
GAGCAAGCCCGAGCGCTGAGCCGGAACAACGCTATACGGTCTTTTGCGCCGACGACCGCATCGAGGGTGTCGTTTTGGGATCGCGAACAGATGAAGGTCCGAAACGGCTCCGACGTCTGCCCGTTCCAGAGATATGCGAGCTACAGCAGCGCGTGGAATTCGCCCAGAAGAATTTTGGCGGGCAAGGGGCGGGGTGTAGTTGCTAGGCATTTTGGGGTGCGGCGTTCAGGAAGGCCGATGGTGGGCGATGCAGGGATTGAACCTGCGACCCCACCCGTGTGAAGGGTGTGCTCTCCCGCTGAGCTAATCGCCCGCTCGTTGCCCGAAGGCCAAGCGAGCCGCGATATAAGGGAGGCGGGTGCGGGAAGTCAAGGCGCTGTCCGGCGTTCTGACACGGATCGGTTTTGCTGTGCTTTGCGCCCTGTCTCCGGCCGCCTTCCAGTCAGTTTCCGGCAGCGGCAATCAGCCTTTGCGCCAGATCGAGCGTCAGGGCGTCGAAATGCGAGATCACCGCCGAAGGTTCGAACTCCCGCACATGGCGGTCGGTGTAGCCGAAATCGACCGCCACCACCGGAATGCCGGCGGCTTTCGCCGTGTCGATGTCGGTTTGCGAATCGCCGACCATCAGGGCGCGGTGAGGGTCGCCGCCGGCCAGCTTTATGGTCTCGATCAAATGGCGCGGGTCGGGTTTGCGGAAGGCGAACGTGTCCTGGCCGGCAATCGCCGCGAAATGTTTGGTCAGGCCGAGCGCCTCGATCAGCGCCAGCGAGTTGGCTTCGTATTTGTTGGTGCAGATGGCGAGGGTATAGCCGGCCTCCTCGAAGCGCGCGATCGCCTCGACGACACCGGGGTAGGGGCGCGACTTGCCGGGGATGTTGAGCGTGTAGTGGTCGAGGAAAAGTTTCAGCAGCCGGTCGTGCTCCTCGACGGCAAGCGATCGCTGATGGGCGGCGTGCGCCCGCTCGATCATCACCCGGCCGCCGTGACCGACAAAACGCCTGAAGCCGGCTTCGTCGACCGCCGCGATCTCGCTGGCGGCCAGGCTGTGGTTCAGGCTGTCGAGCAGGTCCGGCGCTGTGTCGATGAGCGTACCGTCGAGGTCGAACACGATGATCGGTTGGGTCATGGTCTGTCCTGGGCAGGTGTGCAATGGGCAGGCGATAGCGGCTGCGGCGCGTCGAGGCAAGCGCTGGGCCGGCTCGTTCAGGCGGGGCCTGCTTATCAGGCCGGGCATTCGCGGCTGGACGCCGCTATGAAAAACCCCGCCTCGACGGCGGGCTGTTGGCGCAAATCAGCACCATGGGCAAAAATGTAGCATAGCTGCACTCACCGGTCAAGGAAATAATTCCTACGCAGGATCACCTGGGGACCCGCCGCCTGGGGCTTTGACCGGACCGGCAAAAATGCTACGAGCCCGACAGCGAATTTCCGGGGCAACAATCGACATGGATGCAAGGCAGTTGAAGGTCGAAGCCGCGCGGGCAGCACTTGCCCATGTGAATGACGGCATGCGGCTCGGCATCGGCACCGGCACAACGGCCGAGGAGTTCGTGCGGCTGCTTGCCGAAAAGGTCGCAACCGGCATGACCGTCATCGGCGTACCGACTTCGGAGCGCACCGCGTTGCTCTGCCGCGAGCTTGGCGTGCCGCTGTCGACGCTGGAGGAAACGCCAGAGCTGGATCTCACCGTCGACGGCGCCGACGAAGTCGACCCGGAACTGACCCTGGTCAAGGGCGGCGGCGGCGCGCTGCTGCGCGAGAAGATCGTCGCCGCGGCGTCCCAGCGCATGATCGTCATCGCCGACCGCTCCAAGATGGTCGAGACGCTCGGCCGTTTTCCCCTACCGATCGAAGTCAATCCGTTCGGCCTGCGCGCCACTGAAATCGCGGTTGCCGCAGCGGCTGAAAAGCTCGGTCTTTCCGGACCGGTCACATTGAGGATGACGGGCGGGCAGGCTTTTGTTACAGACGGCGGCCATTTTATCCTCGATGCATCTTTTGGCCGCATTCCGGATACAAGAGCGCTTTCGAATGCTCTCCACGCCATTCCTGGCGTTGTCGAGCATGGTCTTTTCATCGGGCTGGCTTCAGCGGCCATCATCGCCGGCGGCGACGGTATCCAAACCGTCCATGCTGCCCGAAAACCAGGGAGTTCTACCGATCATGACGTTGCATAACCGGGTTCGCAGCCTTTCCGTCCTTCTGGCGGCCTCGGCCGTTTTCGCCTTCTCGTCGCCGGCGTTTTCGCAGGATGTCACGGAAGCGCACCTGAAGGCCGCCCGCGCGGCGGTCGCTGCGATCCACGCGACCGACCCGTTCGACAACATCCTGCCGCAGGCAGCCGCGGCGCTCGAATCGCAGCTGATCCAGAAGAACCCGGACATGCAGGAACTGATCGGCAAGACCATCAACGAGAAGGCTCTGGCGCTGGCCTCGCGCCGTGCCGACCTCGAGAAGGAAGCCGCACTCGCCTACGCGAAAGTGTTCTCCGAAAAGGAACTGACCGAC
>NZ_RZPW01000849.1:0-2505 GCF_003998455.1 Mesorhizobium sp. M7A.F.Ca.CA.001.08.2.1
AACCAAGCCTTTCGTTGACTTGGTCGCCTTAATTTAGCAAAGCCTAAACAGCCTGCCGTTACGGCAGCGCTTGAGCGCGAAGGCCGACTGTTGCGAAGCGTTAGTTTTGAGTTAGGATTTCGTCAGGCTGGGATAGCAAATGCAAAGTGAGGACAGCGGCGCTGCAAATAGAATCTCACTCTTCGGCGGTTTCCGGATTGAAAATGAAACGGCCGGCCCGCTTCGGCTGACCGGGAAACGAGGGCCGGCAATCATCGCCTATCTGGCCCGGTGTCCGGGCATGGCGGCGACGCGGGAGAGGCTGGCTGACCTCCTATGGGGCGACAGCGACGCTGAACATTCGCGCAACAGCCTTCGGCAGGCCCTCAGTGTCCTGCGCCAGGATCTGGCGCGAGAAGGGGTGGATCTCATCCATTCCAGCGGTGAGTTGATCGCCCTGAGGCCAGAGCTGGTTCAAGTCGACGTGGAGAAGTTCGAAACGGGTCTCTCGGCCCGTTCCACCCAGGACCTCGCGAAGGCCTTGGCGAACTACATCGGGCCCTTCCTCGACGGGCTTTATCTGGGGAGCAATACGTTCGATGACTGGATCACATCGGAACGCGACAGGCTGCTCGGCCGCGCGCTTGAGTCCTTCGAAAAACTGGCCCGTCTCGTCGACCCCGATGCCGGGCTGATCCTGGCCGATCGTATTCTGACCATGGAACCGACACGGGAAGAATCCTATCGGCTCAAGATGGAATTGCTGCTCGCATGTGGCCAACGCGACAGGGCAATCAGGACATACGAAGCCTGCAGAAGCATGCTGAAGAAGGAGTTCGGCGTCGAAGCCGGCCCTGAAACGCGGGCGCTTTGGCAATCTCTGTTGCTTGCCGCCGACGACGCTTCAAATGTGCAGTCGACAAATGGTGTTCCGTCCAGCCAGCGCCTTGGGCGTCCGTCCATCAGCGTTGCCGACTTCGTTAATCTGACCGGAAAGCAAGGCGACGACTTTTTCGCCAAGGGACTTGTCCAGGACATCACGACAGCTCTTTCCGAAGTGGCCGACTATGTCGTGCTCGCCGCGCTTCCGCCCGAGAAGAGCGGCCCAGGCGAAGAAGCCAAGACGCCAGGAATATTCCGCGCGCGATATATACTCAGCGGCAGCGTCCAGAGATCCGGCAATGGGTTGAGGGTGAATGTCCAGCTCGTCGATGCCGCCGGCGGCCACCATGTCTGGGCCCAGAAGTTCGACGGCCACTCCGAGAACGCGCTCGAATTCCAGGACAGGATCGCACAATCTGTTGTTCTTGCCGTGATCCTCGAACTTCAACTGACCAACTGGAAGGTTCGAGACAAAAGCCCGCCAGGGATCCCTGAAGTGCGCAGGCTGGTGAACGAAGCCCTCATGAAATATTTTGAGATGACTCGGGACTCACTTTTGGTCGGGATAGAGCTTGCCGAGAGGGCCTTCTCGATAGGTCCCGACAATGCCCGTGCAAAGCGGACGCTCTCGATCGTGATATCCATGGGCGTGGCGTTTGGTGCGCTGCCTCGGGAGCGTGGGGTGATCGAGCGTGCGGTCGAGCTTGCGGAAGCCGCAGTACGGGCGGTACCGGACGATGAAATTGCCCGATGTATTCTGTCGTTCGCTCTCGAAAGTTGCGGTCGCATCGACGAGGCGATCGCCGAATGCCGCCACGCGATCAGCCTCAACCCAAGCTACCCAACTGGCCACGGCGATATTTCGATGCTCTTTGCGTTGCGCGGACAGGTCGACGAAGCGGTGCGTGAGGCCAACGAAGCAATCCGGCTCGGAACGCACGATGTCATCGACTTCTGGCGCCACCACGGCCTGGTTGTGGCGCTCTTCGCTGGCGGAGACAACCAGCGGGCGCTCGAAGCCGCCCGCAAAGTGGTCAGGACAAAGCCTGGCTTCGTTCGCGGCGCCCTTTATTGGGCCGCGACCGCATCGGCCACCGGAAATAACGAAGAAGCGTCCCGGGCCATCCACCATTGCCTGTCACAACTTCCGCATCTCAATCTGAGCAACGTCTGCCCTGGCTTTGTGCCGCGCTATGTAAAGGATCATCATCATTCCCGGTTCCTTGAGATGCTGTCGAGGGCTGGCCTTCCCAGTTCCTAGCCACATCGTTGGCGCAGACACCGTCATACGAAGCTGGAGGGTTCCGTCCTCCGCCCAGGCATCGAAAGCAGACGACGCGTTGGCAATTCCGGCCAGGTCGACCTATACGCTACCCTGCGATTGAGGTATTCGACGCCCCACGCCGTGGCGCCGGCCAGTCATCCGCCGATTTGCGGCTTGGGCCTATCATGGCGCGTGATAGAGCCCGTACGACGCGATCCAACCTGTCGAAGTTATGAAGCATGAAAGATTATCAAAGGTTTAGGGTAGCCATAGCGCCTATGATGGACTGGACGGACCGGCGTTGCCGGTTCTTCCACCGTCAGCTGACGAGCCATGCGCTGCTTTACACCGAGATGGTGGTGGCCGACGCCGTCATCCAT
>NZ_RZPW01000084.1:0-12850 GCF_003998455.1 Mesorhizobium sp. M7A.F.Ca.CA.001.08.2.1
CCGCCTGGTTGGCGCGATCCTGATCGAACAGAACGACGAATGGGCCGTGCAACGCGCCAGATACATGACGCTGGAAACCATCAGCCAAATGAGCGATGATCCTCTCATCAGCCTGCCAGCCGTCGCATGCTGATCAGCCCGGCCTCATGCCGGAGAGCGCGGCGACCAAGCCGTCAGCTACACCACTCCCTGGGACACGATCACGGCTCTCCCTTATGTGACTTTCGACAGCCACACTTTGGCACATTGCGATGCCGGGAGCGGAGGCCGTCCACCGCATCAGGTCAGCCGCAATCGGATTCGTCATACCATGCTCTTGAGAGCGGCACCGTCGATTGACTAGTCGATCTGAGAGAGCTTTTCGGAGTCTTCCCGCGATCGTGCTGCTGCTGGTCCTCCTCCCCGCGGAGGGATCTTGTCCGCTATTCATGCACGATGCTGGGCAATCGATACCTTCTGTTGGGTTGTCGAGTCCGCGCCACGGTGATGGTCGGTCTCGCTTCCGGGGCTTACTGCTGCACTCTCATTTAAGCCTCTGAATAATATGTAGAACGATTCTGACGATTCTTCGAAGACTCTTTTCACGCAGTTGGCACGACTTTTGATTCTCCCTTATTGCAAGCCGGCACGAACTGCCGACCGAAATCCATGTCGTGGGTGACACGTCGTCGACGTAACGAAGGGAGGCAGCATGTCAGGTCCGTGCCAAATCGCATTTTGAGAGGCCGTTTTCGTCCTCGGATGGGAGTTTCAATTCAGCTTTGTTGGGACCGAGCGTTTCGAAGCGCTCGTATTAGACTTATGAGTGGTTTCAATGTCGGTCTGCGCGGCCGCGCTTTTCGCGACGTGTTCGCTTTCATCACTCGCTATTGGGTCCGACAGGCGGTCCGGCTCGCAGGCATCATGGCGGCTGTGCTTGCAGCAACGGTGGCTGACACCTTGACGCCGCTCTATTTGGGCCGTCTCGTCGATGCTGTGACCTACGGTGCTGCCGTCGAAGTGATAGCATGGAATGCTGCCCTTGCAGGTTTCTCCATGCTGATTGCGCTCGCGCTCGGCGCCGCCATCATGCGTCAAGTCGCCTTCATCGGCAGCATCAGTCTGACTTTGACGATGATGTCCGATATCTCGAGCGAGGCGTTCCGCCACGTTCAGCGCCTTTCGACCGACTGGCATGCGAACAGCTTCGCCGGCTCAACGGTGCGCAAGATCACTCGCGGCATGTGGGCGCTTGATCTCTTGAACGACACAATCCTGGTCGCGCTGTTCCCTTCGCTCATCACGCTCGTCGGTTCGACCGTGCTGCTTGGCTGGTACTGGCTGAGCATGGGCCTGATCCTCGCCTGCGGTTTGCTCGTCTATCTCGCACTGACGATCGCGCTGTCGCTCTGCTATGTCGCGCCGGCGGCGAGCCTCGCTAACAGCTGGGATACCCGACTCGGGGGTGAGTTCGCGGACGCGATCAACTGCAACGCGGTGGTCAAAGGCTTCGGCGCCGAGGTGCGGGAAGACGAGTACCTTGCGAAGGTCATCACGAAGTGGCGGCATCGGACGCGTCGGGCCTGGATACGCGAGACGATCAACAGCGCGACCCAAGGCGTCACATTGCTCGTGCTGGAGGCGGCGGTGATCGGCTATGCCCTGCTTCTGTGGTCGCACGGCCGGGCAACCCCGGGCGATGTCGCTTTCGTAGTCACCTCCTGGTTGGTGCTGCAGGGCTATCTGCGCGATGTCGGCATGCATGTCCGCAACGTCCAGCGCTCGGTCAACGACATGGAGGAGTTGGTCGATGTCCACAGACAGCCGCTCGGCGTTGCCGACCGTCTGGGAACCAAGCCGATCGGGATCACGAAGGGACGTATCGACTTCGAGAACGTTTATTTCCAATATAGCAACAATATATCGTGGCTCTATAGCGGTTTCTCGGCATCAATTAAGGCCGGTGAGCGGGTTGGATTGGTGGGTCCCTCCGGATCCGGCAAGACCACGTTTGTGAAGCTCATCCAGAGGCTGTACGACCTGAACGGCGGCCGGATCCTCATAGACGGCCAGGACATTTCCAAAGTGACCCAGGCGTCGCTTCGTTCGCAGATCGCGATCGTGCAGCAGGAGCCGGTCCTGTTTAACAGGTCGCTTGCCGAGAACATCGCCTACAGCCGGCCCGGTGCGAGCAAGGCCGAGATCGAGGAAGCGGCACAGTTCGCCAGCGCGCATGAGTTCATCACACGCCTGCCGAAGGGCTATGGGACGCTGGTGGGCGAACGCGGCATGAAACTTTCCGGCGGGGAACGCCAACGGGTGGCGATCGCACGCGCCTTCCTCGCGAATGCACCGATCCTGATCCTGGATGAGGCGACCTCAAATCTCGATTCGGAATCGGAGGTGCTGATCCAGAAGGCAATGGAACGGCTAATGGTCGGCAGAACGACGCTGGTCATTGCCCACCGGCTCTCGACGGTACGTGTGCTCGAGAGACTGCTCGTCTTCGATCGCGGCCGCATCATCGAGGAAGGCAACCATGCTGCCCTGATCCGCCTAGACAACGGCCTTTACCGCCGTATGTTCGAGCGACAGGCGCTGGAGCTGATGAAGGGGCTTGTCTGAAGCGAAAGCGGAGCGCTGTTCAATGAGGGCGGCTTCCATTTTCTCTCGGCAGAGTCGTATCCGCCGCTTGGGAACGGCGGGCAACCGACACCAACTGTCGAGTTTGTCGAGTCCGCGACACCGAGGGCTGTTCGGTCTAGCTCCTGCTGCACTCCCGTTAAGTCATTGAATGTATGCATGGGATTTCTTCTGAAACCTTTTTTCCCGCAATAGGCACGGTTTTTGAAACTCCCTCGTTGCGAGGCGGCAGAAGCCAGGCGACCGACCTTCATGTCGTGGGTCATCGCGATGGGAACACCGATATGCGGGCAAGTCCTGCCTTGCGGGTGGCTTTCAGGGCAGGCTCCCGCCGCAGCTTCCACGCTGCATGTGATGGACGACGCCTTGGACGCGGATCGTGTGAAGATCGAACGGGGAGATACGGCATTGCGAAGAACATTGAGACGGACCATTGAAGGCTTTCCGGCAGTGGAAAGCCGTCGACCAGATTTCACTGCGGCGGCTGGTCTTTTTACTATTGTCGCCGCAATCGCTACCACTGCCTTGGCAGCCCACCCACAACAACTTGAGCAGGAGGAGGTTACGGTCGAATCGATCCCCACCGGCACCAAGAAAGTCTATCTGGCCGATATGGCTGCCAGCCACAATGTTGATGGTCGCCTGTATATTCTCAGAACCGACGATCTTAAATTTCTGGGGATTGTCAGCACTGGCTTAGACGGGATGATTTACCTTCCCCACCACGAAAGCGAAATTTACGTCGCCACCACGTATTACTCGAAACTGACGCGTGGCGAGCGCTTTGATCTCCTCCAGATCTATGATGCCTCGAGCCTTGCGCTCAAGGAAGAAATCGAGATTCCGAAGACTCGTGCGCAAGCTGGGAGCTATCGGCCGCTCATGCAGGGTTCCGCCGATGATCGCTTCGTCTTCATCCAGAATGCCACGCCGGCAACTTCCATCACTGTCGTAGACATGAATGCCAAGGCGGCCACTGCCGAGATTTCGAACGACGGCTGCTACGGCACCTATCCGGCAGCGGGAAATCCGTTACGCTTTTCCACGATTTGTGGTGACGGCACCTTCGGCACTTACACGCTGTCGCAGGACGGCAAGAGTGCCGAGCGCAAGTCGAGCACAAAGCTCTTCGACGCCGACGAGGATGCATTGTTCAGCCACGCCGAGCGGGACGGCCAGAGTTGGCTGTTCATCTCCTACGGTGGCACGGTGTACAGGGTCAAGTCGGAAGGCGAGACCGTGGAGCTGCTCGAGAGGTTCCCGCTCAACGAAGGAGTGGAAGGCAGCTGGCGCCCAGGGGGGGCCCAGCCGATCGCCTATCATTCCGGTTCCGGCGTGCTTTTTGTGCTGATGCATTCCGGCGGTGCGGAGGGCAGCCACAAGAACCCGGCGGAGGAAATTTGGGCCTTCGACGTGCGGAAAAAGGCATTGCTATCGCGTTCACCTACCACAGCAGCGACTTCCTTGACTGTCTCCACCGCCGAAACACCAACCCTGTTTGCCATCAACCCAATCGAAACTACGGTGACCCGCTACATCGCTGATCCTGCAGCGGAGTTTGCGCTGACGGAGACAAATGTCGAGAAGGTGGGTGAGACCGTCGTCCAGGTCGAGGCAGATTGAGCGCCATGCACGAACTCGATCCCCTGGCCGTCGGCACCTCAATCGGACTCCTCGTTTTGGTGTTCGCGCGCGCCATTCTTCACAAAATTACAGATTACGGGAAGTTGCGGCAAACGGTCATCGATTATCGTATCGCGCCGGAGCGATTGGCCGGTCCTGTCACTGCCGCGCTGACCTGCGCCGAAAGTCTCACGCTGGCATCGCTGCTCACGCCGGGCTTTAGAGGCGTCGGAACGCTGGCGGCGGCGTTGCTTTTATTGGCATATGGCGCAGCGATGGCGATCAATCTGGCCCGTGGGCGCACAAGCATTGATTGCGGCTGCGGCGGCCCAGGTCAGAGCATCTCCTGGATACTTGTTGGCCGCAACGTCCTGCTTGCCGGCTTTGCTGGAGTCGCCGCCGCGCCGGTGGTGGTCCGGCCGTTCGATGTATCTGATGTAATGCTGATGCCAACGGTCCTCGGGGCGGCTTGGCTGCTTTTGCTCGTTTGCGAGAGGCTGCTGCAGACCTTCTCACATGTACGGTCAGTCGGCGCCTACCGCCGCGGATATAAGGGGCGAACATGACACATCAGGCGCTGGCTGTCACAGTCTTCATTTTAGGGCTCCTTGTGACCGCCTTGTTGATCGTCGTTCTGGCGCTCGCCCGGCAGGTGGGAGTCCTGTTTGAGCGGGTCGCACCGATGGGGGCGCTCATCACTGATTCAGGCCCCCGCATCGGCGATTCAGTTCCCAAGATGGACCTGACGACGCTCGACGGCCGCTTGATCGCCGTCGGTGTCGCCGGGGACCGAAGCCAGCTCTTCTTTTTCGTTTCGCCGGACTGCCCCGTCTGCAAGCGACTTTTGCCCATCCTTAAATCGGCCCGGACGGCGGAAGCGGGCTGGCTTGACGTGGTGCTCGCCAGCGACGGCGAACGCACCGTCCACGAGCGTTTCGTTCGCGAGCGCGGCCTTGGAGACTTTCCTTATATTCTATCTCGTGACCTTGGTTTGATGTTTCGTATCAGTCGGCTCCCCTTCGCAGTGCTGATCGATGGATCCCGTGTAGTCCGCGCGAAGGGCTTGGTAAACAATCGCGAACAGCTCGAGAGCCTTTTCATCGCGAAGGAAATCGGTTCGCCGTCAATCCAGCATTATCTGGACAGGGCGGCCGTAAAATGAACGTCGAGATTCTTTGGGGGCACACATGTTGAAGAAGTTTTCCAGGCTCATTACCGCTTTCGACGACTTTTCGGAGGCCGGAATCCGGCGCTCCGCTCAGAGATTTGGACGACGCAACTTTCTGTCGATCCTAGGTGGAGCCTTGGTTGGCGGAACAACGCTGCCCATGCTGCCCTTCAATCGAAGCGGCGGACGCGCGCATGCGCAGGGCGCGGACGACGATACGGCGTGCGAATACTGGCGCTATTGCGCCCTTGACGGTTTCCTATGCACCTGCTGCGGCGGGACGGTCTCATCCTGCCCGCCGGGGTCGGAAGCCTCCGCCGTCACTTGGGTGGGAACCTGCCAAAACGCCCACGACGGCAAGGCCTATCTCATCAGTTACAACGACTGCTGCGGAGTGACGTCCTGCGGGCGCTGTCCTTGTAACTACAACGTCGGCGAGCGACCAGGATACCGCATGGGCGTCCATAACGATATAAACTGGTGTATGGCCAATGACCGAGGCATTTATCATTGTACTGTCGCTGCCGTGATCGGCGTGTCGGCGGGCGGCTGACCACGCATGGGTATCCCGCTAACCCTCCTGACCGGCATGGTAAGCGCGGGACTGCTGAGCTTCACGGGGCACGCGTTTCCCGGCAGCGATTCCCCGCAGACCCTCTACCTGCTGCGTTGCTCTGGCTGTCATGGCATCGACGGTAGTGGCTCGAAGACCGGCCGTGTGCCCGGGCTCGCGGGCATCAACAAATTGCTCCTGCATCCCGAGGGGCGAATGTTTCTCGCCAATGTGCCGGGCATCGAGAACTCCGGCCTGTCGGATAGTCAGATCGCCCAGCTACTGAACTGGGCGCTCGATCATTGGAGCGATCGCTCAATCAGTGACATTGGCCCGCCGCTGACTGGCGATGAAATCAGGCGTCTTAAGAACATTCCCGTGGACGATCTCACTCGCCTACGCGGCCGCATCGCGGATGACCTCGCAGCTCAAGGCATCGATATCGGGTCTTATTCGGCGCAGTGAGTTCAAATCGGCACCAAACGGGGAGCTCGCCCAGATCCGACCCAAGACTCTGGAAAAGAGGCCGCGCCCACAGGGAGATAGTAGGCAAATGGCATGGGACGACGAACGTCTTAGAGCTCTTCGCAACAAATATGGAGAAGGCGATAGCGGTGAGCCGTTCGATCCAAAGTTCCGTCGTATGGCCAACAAGATCTCCTCTGTTCCTGGCTCCGGCGCACCCTATGCCGGCATCCCTACCTTTCTTGACGCGCCCTACCGCCCGATCGACCACTCCAATCCCGACTTCGGTGGCATCCAGGTGGCGATCGTCGGCGTGCCGATGGATCTGGGCGTCACAAACCGCGCGGGCGCTAGCTTCGGGCCGCGCGCGTTACGCGCCATCGAGCGTATCGGCCCCTACAATCACATACTCGACTGCATGCCGGTGTTTGATCTACGCGTCGCAGACATTGGCGACGTCCCCTTTTCCAGCCGCTATCGGCTCGAGCAGTGCCACGCCGACATTGAGGCCTATCTCAACAACATCGTCGCGGCCGACGTGATACCACTTACGGTCGGTGGCGACCATTCTATCACCCATCCAATTCTCAAGGCGGTTGGCAGAGAACGTCCCGTCGGACTTATTCACATCGACGCTCATTGCGACACTGGCGGTTCTTTCGGCCAGACCAGGTTCCATCACGGTGGCCCTTTTCGCAATGCGGTGCTCGACGGTGTGCTCGATCCGACGCGAACTATCCAGATCGGTATCCGTGGTGCGGCGGAATATTTTTGGGAATTTTCCTACGAATCCGGCATGACGGTGATCCATGGCGAGGATATCCCCTCTGTTGGCATTCCCGCGATCATCGAAAAGGCGCTGCAGATCGTCGGCGACGGCCCCACTTATCTCTCTTTCGACATTGACAGCCTGGATCCCGCCTTTGCCCCCGGAACGGGGACGCCTGAAGTGGGTGGGCTCTCCACCCGAGAAGTGCTGGAGTTCCTCCGCGGCCTCAAGGGCATCGACCTTGTCGGCGGCGATGTCGTCGAAGTCGCTCCGCAATTTGATGCCACGACCAATACTGCTCAGGCCGGCGCTCAGGTGCTTTTCGAGATACTGAGCCTGATGGTTTTCAGTCCGTCCATGGCTCACAAGCCGGGCCAGGGAGCCATCGGATCAACCACAACCGTTACAACGGAACGGCAGGGGTGACCGGTTACAAGAGGGCGAATGGCTATCCCGCTTGAGGCATTGGCCTTGAGAATGTTGGCTTGATCCTGTCTCGATCGTACGCGTAGTATACCACCGCTAGCGGCGCACGGCCTCTCTCCTGGCCGTTGTGCCAAGCCAAGTTCAAGATCACCGCTGTGTACACGAGCAGAACAGGTGCCTGCCGAACGTAAATGTGGCGCGCGGACCGAATCTGCTAACCTGGGAAATTACTGCTTGGCGGTTGTGGAGCAAACCGCTAAGATACCTAGCATTGGGTGCTTGGGCCGATCCGCGCCATGTCCCGGAGATCACATTCGCCATAACTGATCTATGCCGCCGCTGTCACATCGCGGTCGCAAGGCAGCAGCATGACCATTTGCCAAGAACCGGCATTGGCTCGATTGCACAGGTCCTTGCGCATCGGAAGAGCTGGCCGACGTGAATACCTACCAATCACGTAACCTTCGGCGCCGTGCGCCGTGCTCAAAGAATGCTGTAACTAGCGCCCCTTCCCCTCACGCGACCACCGCCAGCTCTTCAACTTACGTGAACACCTCCACACGTAGTAGGGCTACTCCACTGGGTCCTTTCCGTCCATGAATCGGCGATGCCGACGCCCTCCGCTCAACGCGCTCGACATTACTGTGGCGACTTTCAGACAGACTTGTTCGATATGTGCCATGCAGGCCTAAAGAGATCACGTTGTTCAGAAACGATTTCTCCTTTGGCACGGCACATGCGAGGTCATCCGCAAATGCACCACAGACTGAGGAGGAAGCCTTGCCGTCCGCACAACTCATCTCGAGCTACACCATCGTCAAGCTGCCCGTCAGCCAGCTCCGACCATCCGAGGAAATCAACATTGAACGTGCTCGGACGCTAGCAAAGATGATCGCCGAAACAGGGCGGTGGACCCGGCCGATCTTTGTCGAACATCGCCATTCCGTGATTATGGATGGTCATCATCGCCTTTTCTGTGCCGGGGAGCTCGGTCTCTTGTCTGTTCCATGCATCCTGCTTTCCTATGATGATCCAAACTTGCATGTGACCTACTGGTCCGAGCCCGGACCCGTTAACGTGGAGAGTATCATCCAGGCGGCCCTATCCGGCGACCTGATGGGCTTCAAGACGACAAACCACAAGTTACAGATAGCGCTGCCATGCTGCTCAATCGACCTTGACGACCTGAGATGAGGAGCCGTCAATGTTCCAGAAATACTTTTCTGACGAACCGCGGCCGCTACTCAGCGATTGGACGGTCGATTTACTCAATAGCCGATCCGAACTGGCCGCTTGGGTCGATGGTTTCGGGTCGCCGCTGCATGTGGTGTATCCGGACCAAGCCACCGAAAACTATCTGCAATGGCTGAACGAGTTGCGGACCGTCTATGGCGATTGTCAGGTCCAGTTCGCGTTGAAGGCCTGTAAATCTGCTTCGCTCCTGCGCGCATTCGCACTGGTTGGCGCCGGCGCTGACGTTTCTTCTGCCCACGAAATGGCTTCCGCCTTCATGAACCTAGTTCCAGCGGAGCGCATGTCGATGACGGGACCCGCGAAGTCGGATTACGAACTCAATCTTTGCATACTCCACAAAGTGGCCATCCATATCGATTGCATCGAAGAACTCAATCGCGTTCTCGCACTGGCGGACGGCGTGGGAGGTATTAGCCGTCTGTTCCTTCGGGCTCGTCCCATAACTGAGCCCGGCTCGCGCTTTGGAATGACCGAGGATCAGCTGATGGCATGTCTGATGCTGCTTGAAAACACTAAGGTAGATCGGGTTGGCGTGTCATTTCATCTCAACGACTACCAGGTTCATACGCGCGCAGACCAATTGCGCTTCTGCATCGCCTTCCTACGGCGTGTCTGTGCCAAATGCCTAACGCCCGGCGGAATCGACATCGGCGGCGGATATCCCATGCGCTACGTTCAGAGGTTCGATCCGGTTGCATATGGTCAGGGCGTCCACTGGGGCAACGTAGCAAAACCCGGCAACTATCCTTACGTTCCGGAGCTTACTGGAGCCCAGCACGCGGCTGCAGTGATCCAGACTGCTCTAGCCGACCCGGGAGACCGCGACTTCCTCTACGGGCACCAGCTGCCGATTTTGCTGCAGCCTGGTCGCTCGCTTCTAGACCAGTGTGGGGTCAGCGCCTTCCATGTGACTGATGTCAAGGACCTTGGTGACCGTCGATTCGGGGTAGTGCTTGATGGTATGTCGTTTTCACTCTCCGAAACCTGGTTTGGCGCTGATTTCGTGCCGTCGCCGGTGGTCGTGTGGCGAGAGGAACGCGAGGTGCCGCGGTACGATGCAACTTATTTTTTGGTCGGGCGCAGCTGTCTTGAATCGGATATCATCCGCCGACGCGGTCTGACAATCAAGGGTGGCATCGCCCGGGGTGATCTTGTCGTCTTCGCCAATACCGCCGGGTATCAAATGGATTCGAATGAGAGTTCGTTCCATCAAATCCCGTCGCCCAAAAAGATAGCCGCGGTCCGGCGTCGGTGCGGGTGGAAGATCTTAGCCGACGAAACCCTTAACAAGCAGGGATTACCCCGCAATGATCGTCAATAGCATTCTTGAAACGATTGGACGCACGCCCATGCTGCACGTTCCCTTGCGACGCGGTGAGGTCGGTCTGTATATCAAGTTAGAAATGTTCAATCCTACGGGCTCGATGAAGGACAGGATGGCATTGAGCATGGTCGACAGCCTGCCTATCACACTAGATGAAGCTGCCAGTATTGTCGAATCTTCCTCGGGGAATACGGCCAGTGCGTTGGCTATGATCTCTGCTGTCCGCAGACTCGAATTTACTGCCCTCATGGACTCCCATGCAAGTGTCGATAAGATCGTTACTGTTCGTGCATTCGGTAGCAACGTCCGAGTCGTTGGTAGTGACGATGGCGCCCTAGCCACCGACCAGCGTGACGAGGAGGCCAGGCGGATTGCCATGGAAGAGGGGGCTAACTGGACCGAGCAGCACAACAACCCTGCCAACGCCGCCGGCTATATGGGACTAGCGGCCGAATTGCTTGAGGATCTCGGCCCGAGAATTACGCATTTTGTATCAGCCATCGGTACCGGTGGGTCGCTGTGCGGGACCGCGCGTCAACTGCGGCTGCATATACCCGAGGTCCAAGTGATTGGCGTGGAACCTGTCGGTAGTATCATTTTTGGTGGTCAGGGCGGGTGCTACCGTCAATCGGGCACTGGTACGCCCGAAGGGGCCAATGTGGGCATGGTGATCGATTACGACGCGATAGATTGGGGGCGGAAAGTAAGCGACGACAATGCCTTCTCGATTTGCCACTACCTGGCGCGGCGGCACGGATTGCTTGTCGGCGGCTCGACTGGCGGGGCGATCTACGAGGCGCTCAGCGTGGCCCGCGAAGCGCCGGTTGGATCGTGCATCGTGACCCTCGCCTGCGACAGCGGCACAAAGTACCTGGACACAATCTTCAAGCAGGACTGGCTGTCGACTCACGATATTCACTTGGTTGACGTTGAGGCGGAATTTGCCGAGCTTTTCGCGAGTGCACCCGCTGTGCCGCAGCCGCCCCCTTAGGACAATGGAACGCCTACGAAGAGTTTGAGGTCACGGCACGGCTGAACAAGCTTGAAGCTGATTTCCTCGAAAACCGCCACATAGTACGCACAGTCGGGGTATTTACTGATGTCAAAAAGAGCACTCGTCCTGATTGAAGGCGATTCAACCGGTAATGGTCTGCTATTTGTCCAGGCGGCCCAGCCTCTTGGCCTTCATCCGATTACCCTGTCGGCCGACCCAACTCAGTACGAGTATCTCGCGACGGAAGCGACTGAGGCTATCCGTGTCGATACAGACAATCTGGATGCGCTGATCCGCGAATGTTCCCGGCTGCGTGCGACTTATGACATTGCTGGAATTACGAGCCCCTGGGAGCCGTTCTACGCGATAGCCGGCAAGCTCTGCCGGCATTTCGAGCTGCCGGGACCAAACCCTGCATCCATCGAACGATGCTGCGACAAATCCACACAACGGGAGGTCCTCGCGGGCGCCGGCATTCCAATACCTGCTTATCGCGTAGCAGCGAATGCGGCTGAGGTGGAAGGCTTTGCCGCGGAGATCGGCCTGCCGGTGATTCTCAAGCCAACCATAGGCAGAGGCAGTAGCGGTGTCCGATTGTGCCGCAATGTCGATGAATTGGCCGAACACACTGCCCACCTGTTGAGCGGAAAGCACATAGGGCAGTCTCTGCCGAGGATGCTGGTCGAAGAATTTGCACAGGGTCCTCAATATACCGCCCATACGATGGGAAAGGAGGTCATTGGGATTGCCCTCGCTGACTTCGACCCCCTACCGCATTTCGTCTATCGCGGGTTCACCTTTCCAGCTGTACTGACTGATGACGAGCACAAGCGTATCGCCGACGTTTCGCTGAGTTGTTTGCAAGCTCTAGGTCTTGGCTGGGGGCCAACGAATGTTGAGCTCCGGTGGACGAAGCGTGGCCCAGTCGTTATTGAAGTCAATCCGCGTCTTGCTGGCACGCCCGATCCTCAATTGGTTCAATTGGCCTATGGTGTCGATCTGGTCACCGAGCACATCAAGCTTGTCATCGGCAGTGAATGGAATTTGCGGAGAAAGCATTCCCACACTGCGGCCGCCCGGTCCCTAATTCCTGATCGCGATGGCACCCTCGAGTGGATCGACGGCGGCAGTCAAGCAGCTGCTGTACTAGGTGTTGCTGAAGTCAAACTGTATGTTGAACCTAAGACGCCGATCGTCAGGAAAGGCGATGACCGAGACTGGATCGGACATGTTATAGCTGCTTCCCCAAGCGTTTCTCAGACCGAGGCGATACTTCAGCGTGCCGTCGATTTGATCGATTGGTCGATCACACCATTTCCGCCCCATGACGAATAGAAATAAAGCCTGCGGACCCACCTGCTCATTTCGATCGATGGTTTGGCGAGGACCTTCCGCCAGGCCTCGTATACATTTTGAAGATCCTCTAAAAAAGCGAGCAGTTAGTCTTTGACTTGGTCAAGGCGGCTGAATGAGTCGACCGTGAACAATGAGATTGGTCAGGCTTCGAGCCGCTTCGGCTGGCTTTGGAGGGCTGCGATGAGAAGCCGCAAAAGCTGCCTGAACCAGTTGAGCAGGTCGCGTCCCCACAGGTGGTGTAGCTCGGCGGTAGCGAAGCCGCTCGCGAGCGCGCCTTCGATAGCGCTGTAGCGAGC
>NZ_RZPW01000850.1:0-2500 GCF_003998455.1 Mesorhizobium sp. M7A.F.Ca.CA.001.08.2.1
GCTTGTACCCAATAGGGCAACGTTCCTGACGAAGCTGGTGAGGTCCGAACGAGCCTTGGACAAGCTCGCCGTGAACTTTTGGAAGTCGGCGCGGTTTGCCGCCGCCTGGATGGATTTAAAGGCCTGTTCGCCCGCAGCGCCGAGTCGCTTCAGATTGGCGACGATGTCGGCGACACCATCGAAGGACAGGCGCGTTTTGATCTCATTGGCCATTCAATTCGTCCTTGAGTTTTTCGGCGAAATACGCGCCAAGCTTTGCAGCGTGGGCGGCGGTAATCCTGCGCAGGTTGAACCGCTTTTTCAGGGTGACGTCATCGACGCCGACGAACAAAGGCACGGCCTGTTTCGCGCCGCCACCGCTCGCCCCCCTGCGCAGCTTGGCGCTGGTGAGCTTACCCACCTTGCCGGTTCTCGCGGAGACCCCGACATTGGCGGCGAGCAATGGCGCCTTGCCCGGCCGGTTGATGGTGAACAGCGGGCCGACGCTCTTGATGTAGAGTTCGGCTGTCATGCGCTGGCGCCCTATCCTTTTGGGCGCGGAAGGCAGCGGAAGCCACAGCATCGGCTTGCCAGCAACGCGCCCGCCGGTCTCGAAAATGTCGAAGTATGGGACCGTGTCGAAAACCAGAGCGGCCGCGCCGAGTGAGGCTCCAGTTTTCGGATAGACGTTGGTCCTGAAAGAGTTGGCGAACCGCCTCGAAAACCCGCCGCTCACGATGTCGGATCTGCCCTCCTTTTTGATGCTGGTGGCGGCTTGGGTCATGGCGCCTGTGGCCGCCTTCGCCATAACCTCAAGGTTGCGCTTCATGGCGCGCTCGATCGCACCAGTCGGCGAGTTGAAGCGGAACCCCAGCTTGGCCATTCTGGTCAGACCTCCGACAACATCAACATGATCTCGCCACCAGCCTCGCCCGTCGGTGCCGGCACGGGCTGGTGATTGACGACACGCCACGTCTTGCCGTTCAGGGTCAGTTGGGCGTCGCGCAGATCGGCTGGATCCACGTCGGCCAGGTCGGACGCTCGCACCATGGCCGCCGGCGCGATGGTCAGCACATCGCCGCTCTGAAAACTGATCGTCTTGGGCGCGGTCTTGTCGAATGCCCGGATGGTCCTGGGCGGGTCACCACAGGCAACGACCAGCACCGCGTCGACCGCCAGGGGAGACGAATACAACGCGTTGTAGTGGAGATCCCAAATGCTCATGGTCAGGGCCTCAACTGCGCTTGCGCAAGAGAATCGGGGAGCGTGTCGCGGTTGGCCGGTGAATTGGCTTTCGCGAAACGGCGAGCCACCTCGACCGTGCGCGCCGCTGTCATGCCTGGGATCTCAACCGCCAGATCGAGAGCCACCACTAGGAGCTTGCCATCGCCTTTGCAGACGTCGACGATCGCCTTGAAGCGTTCGCGTTCTGCGGCTGCACCGAGCTTCCTGCCTTCGGCAAAGCCTTCATCCCGCGCCAATGCCGCGGCCCGTCCGAGAATTTCAATGTTGCCGTCCATCATGCGCCTCCAAGCTTGCATTGGTCTTGGCGGCGGAACCCCCTAGGCGCGGCCTATCTCTACGAGGGACATGCGCCTTGCGTCCCCTCATCACGTGTACGGCGTCGGAAGGACCCGGCGTCATCGGTCAGGCCTGCCTGTTGCGGCGGGCATAGATCTCTCTGGCGGGGCTGTTGAAGCCGCGTTCTCGATTCACCTTCTCGGTGGCCTTCGTCCACATCGCGTCGATCTCTGCCCGTGTCCGCTTTGCAGGCTTGGCATTGACGCGCTTGATCACCTCGACCCATGTTGATTGACCATCGGATTTGCTCGGCGGCTTGTCCGGAACATTGCCGATCTCTGTTTCGATTGCGTCGAGTTCGGGCTTTAGCTCGGCGAGTGTCGGTATGCGCTCCGGGTTGGTGCGGCCTAGGATGTAGCGCGGCGCACCGTCGGCCGCCTCACGTTCTCTTGTGGCTGCTGCCCTTGCCTCGGCTATGGCCGCCGGGAAACGGTCACGAAGGCCAACGACCCTGTCTTGTTGGCTGTCGGGAAGATCCTGGAAGCAACCACCAATCATACTGGTCGCGCGGAAGAAGGCGGCGAGGTCGGATTGGCTCTTGAACTGCGAGACATCACCGCGCTCGACAGCGGCCCGCCATGCCGGCGAGAACGTGCTGGGTATCATGCTACGGGGTTTCCTCTGATCGATGCGGCCAGGACGTGCACCAACACCATCCTGGCCGCGACGCACGCCACGTTGAAAAGATAAGCCGTGACCGCGCCTTTGATTGACGAGCCGGACAGCAACCGCTGTGAAACCATCCGGCTCTTTTGCCTCAACCGGGCTGACAGGAACGGTCGGGCAATAGGGTGTGCGAGGCCGAACGGGCGGCCCGCTATGGATAGGAAAGCGAGAATTTCAGAATCGCGGAAACGCGCGAAACCCGCACCTTGCGGCCCCCCATTGTGTGCCTGAACGGCGGTGGGGAACCTCAATAGGGGGCGGGGCGCCCTCGGGT
>NZ_RZPW01000851.1:0-2495 GCF_003998455.1 Mesorhizobium sp. M7A.F.Ca.CA.001.08.2.1
GACTGAGACTGCTGAGGCGTCGGCAGCGGAGACCGAGGCTCCGGTCAAGGCGTCCGACGACCCGATGCGCACCGGCGGCACCCCTGCCTCAGGGCCAGAGAACGAACCGGCCGAGCCATCCGAGACCGATGTCGATGCCGAAGACGAGCAGGATCTGGCACGGCTTGACGGTCACCCGGACGAAGCGGCTCGTGAAGCCCCCCCTGGGATGAATGTGACGGGCTCGTTGCTGGACTATGCCGGCCAAGATGACGAACGTGGCCCCGTGGCGGCGGAACCAGAAAACACCGCTGCGGTTTCGCCCGGCGAAGAGCCTGAAGCCACTGACACGACACATGACGTCCTCGATGACGACAGCATGACGACAGCAGATTTTCGCGATGCCGAAGACAGCGAGGATTGGGCGCAGCCCGACGAGGAAGCCGCATCGCCTGACGAGCAGGCGGTTGCCGAGCAAACCGTCAATGCAGGCGACGCTGCGGAAATACGCGTCGAGCGCCCTCGCCTGCAGGTTCCGCCGCTCAAGGCCGAAGGGTTCGTGCCGTCGGCGTTTTCCGCCGGAGATGAACACAAGGCCCCGGACACGTCGCTGCTCGGTAAGCTGCCCGTGCCGTTGCTCATCCATTCCGGAGACCAGTTGCACTATGCGAACGAGGAATTCCTCAGCCTGACCGGCTACGAGGCGCTCGACGATCTGGCGGATGCCGGCGGCCTCGGCGCGTTGTTTGCCGACCCCTATGCCGACGACGGCGTTTCCGACGGCACCGATCGCGCGCTGCGGTTGAAGACGCGTGATGGACAGGAATTCCCGATCGAGGCCATTTTGCGCTCTGTCCCCTGGCGCGACGGCAAGGCGCTGATGCTGGTCGTGCGACGCTCCGGCGAGGATGATGCGCCGGCGAGCCTGCATGTGGTTGGCGACGAGCAGACGCAGCCGGATATTTCCGAGCTCAAGGCGCGCATCGCCGAGATGCGCACCATTATCGACACCGCCACCGACGGCGTCGTGCTGATCGGCCGTGACGGCACCATCCGATCGATCAGCCGGCCAGCCGAAGCACTGTTCGGCTTCGACAGCGACGATGTGACCGGCAAGCCGTTCGCTTCGCTGTTTGCCATCGAAAGCCAGCGCGCCGCACGCGACTATCTCAACGGACTGTCCGAGCCCGGCGTGGCGAGTGTCATGAACGATGGCCGCGAGGTGATCGGGCGCGAGTCGCAAGGCCGCTTCATTCCGCTGTTCATGACCATCGGCCGGCTGCCCAACGACAGCGGCTTCTGCGCCGTCGTTCGCGATATCACGCAGTGGAAGCGGGCCGAAGAGGATTTGACGCAGGCGCGTGCCGTGGCCGAGCGCGCGTCCTCGCAGAAGACCGATTTCCTCGCCCGCATCAGCCACGAGATCCGCACCCCGCTCAACGCCATCATCGGCTTTTCCGAACTGATGGTCGACGAGAAGTTCGGGCCGGTGGCCAACGACCGCTACCGCGACTATCTGCGCGATATCAACCGCTCGGGCAATCATGTGCTCGACCTGGTCAACGACCTGCTCGACATCTCCAAGATCGAGGCTGGCCAGCAGGAGATGGCCTATGAGGCGGTGTCGCTCAACGACACGCTGGCCGAGACGGTGGCGATGATGCAGCCGCAGGCCAACCGCGAACGGGTCATCATCCGCTCCAGCTTCGCTTCGCGGCTGCCGGAAGTGGTGGCGGACCTGCGCAGCGTGCGCCAGATCGCGCTCAACATCCTGTCGAATGCCATCCGCTACACCCAGGCCGGCGGCCAGGTGATCGTCTCGACCGCCTATGAGACGTCGGGCGACGTCGTCATGCGGGTGCGCGACACCGGCATCGGCATGAGCCATGCCGAGATCGAGCAGGCGCTGAAGCCGTTCAAGCAGATCAACGCGCTGAAGCGCGGACGCGGCGACGGCACCGGGCTTGGACTGCCTTTGACCAAAGCGATGGTGGAAGCCAACCGTGCCCGGTTCACCATCAATTCGACACCGGGCGAAGGCACCTTGGTCGAGGTCGCTTTTCCATCGACCCGTGTGCTCGCGGAATAGATCAGCCCTCCACGCTTCGATCCCGATAAAAAGAAAAAGGCGCCCAAAGGCGCCTTAAGAGATGGGATTGCTGTCACAACGGGGGCTTGAGCGAATTCGGATCCTCGGGGCTGAGGAACGGGATTTCTCCCTCAAGTTACCTGCGACTATCGAGGCCGGACCTTAACAACTCCTTACCGGGGCGCCGGAAAATTTACGAATGTGTACCACTCATGAAATCTAGGTAAATTCTAGCGAGATATTTCGTTAACCATTCCGAAGTCACTCTTTCATACGTGTCGTTGCCTCAAAACCGGGGCCACTTTTGAGCGACATGCATTAGCAGCTACTCGGCCAATTGCGGCAGGTTCTTGAACAGCTCAAGCGCCTCTGGATTGGCGAGCGCCTCCTTGTTCTTGATGGCGCGGCCATGCACCACGTCGCGCAC
>NZ_RZPW01000852.1:0-2486 GCF_003998455.1 Mesorhizobium sp. M7A.F.Ca.CA.001.08.2.1
CATGGAAGGGTGGGCCAGCATCCATTCTATGCCGATGGAACCGGAGCCGGCGCCGATGTCCCACAGCAACTCGCCGCGCCGCGGCGCCAGCGCCGACAGGGTGATCGCGCGGATTTCGCGCTTGGTGATCTGGCCGTCATGGTCGAACAGGTGATCGGCAAGGCCTGATGTGAGCGGCAGCACGCGCGCGTCCGGACCGGATTCAACTTCGACCGCCAGCACGTTGAGCGGATTGAGGTTTTCGAGGTCGAAGGCATCGGCGCGGACCGAGCGCTGGGTCTCGCTTGGCCCACCCAACGCCTCCAGGATCGTCAGCCGCGATGCGCCGAAGTCGAGTTCCGCGAGCAGGCGGGCAATCGCCGCGGGGGCCTCTGCATCCGAGGTCAGCGCCAGGATGCGCGCGCCTGGCTGCAGCAGCGGCCGGATCAGGTCGAGCGGCCGGCCGTGCAGCGAGACGGTTTCGATATCCTGCAGCGCCCAGCCGAGCCGGGCGGCCGCCAGTGAAACGGCTGAAGGCGCGGGGATAACGTGCATCTCTTGCGCCTTGACCTTGCGGGCGAGCGTGGCGCCGACGCCGTGGAAGAAGGGATCGCCGGAGGCGAGCACGCAGACGCGCCTGCCGGCGAGCGCCAGCACGTCAGCCATTTCGGCATCGAACGGAATCGGCCATGGGCGCGCCTCGCCCTTGGCGAAGGAAGCGACAAGGGCGAGGTGCCGCTTGCCGCCGAAGATGATCTCAGCCTGGGCAATCCGCTGCTTGGCCTCGTCGCCGAGACCCGCTAAACCGTCCTCGCCGATGCCGACGACTGTCAGCCAGGCGGCTCGCGATTGACGCTCAGCAGGCATAATGACCCACCGTATCCTGATCCTCGGCGGCACCACCGAAGCGCGGCAACTGGCCGGAAAACTGGCGGCGCGTGCCTCGGTCACGCTGTCGCTGGCCGGCCGCACCGAAAGCCCGGTCGCGCAAGGCGTGCCGGTGCGAAGCGGAGGCTTTGGCGGCGCCGACGGGCTGGCCGCTTACCTCACGGAAACGGCCACCGATCTGCTGATCGACGCCACGCATCCCTATGCGGCGCAAATCTCCGCCAATGCCGCACAAGCCGCGCGCATGGCCGGCGTGCCGATCCTTGCCCTGCGGCGTCCCGGCTGGGAGCCTGTCGAAGGCGACCGCTGGACGTTGGTCGGTACGGTCGGCGATGCCGCGCAAGCGCTTGGACCGGCGCCGCGCCGCGTTTTTCTGGCACTGGGCCGGCAAGAGGTTGCGGCTTTCGAAGCAGCGCCCCAGCACCACTATCTCATTCGCAGTGTCGATCCGGTCGAGCCGAAGCTGGCCGTGCCCGACGCCGAATATCTGTTGGCCCGTGGCCCGTTTCGCGACGCGGAGGAACGCGCGCTGCTCGAAAGGCACCGCATCGATGTCGTGGTGTCCAAGAACAGCGGCGGCGAGGCGACCTTTGGCAAGATCGCCTCGGCTCGGGCGCTTGGCATCGAGGTGGTCATGATCCGCAGGCCTGATCTGCCGGACGTGCCCTCGGCTGAAACCGTCGAAGCGCTGGCCGCCATTGTCGATCGATTTGGGGTCGATCATTTTGTCCGTCCCGTGGACGAGCGCGGCGTGTAGACCAGCGCCGGCTTCTCCGTGCGCTTGATAATCCTGGTTTCCGGCGAGCCGATGATGATGCAGGTCGCCATGTCCGCCTTTTCAGCCTCGACATCGGCCAGCAGGTAGACCTCGATACGCTCGTCCGGGCGACCGGCGGCGCGGCCGAAGATTACCGGCGTGGTGCCCGGCAGGATGGCGGTCAGGCACTCGAAGGCGCGGCCGAGTTGCCAGGGGCGGGCCTTGCTGATCGGGTTGTAAAGCGCGATGACGAAGCCGGCACCGGCCGCCGCCAGCAGGCGCAGTTCGATCAATTCCCATGGCTTTAGATTGTCGGAGAGCGAGATGGCGCAGAAATCATGGCCGAGCGGCGCCCCGATGCGGGCGGCAACCGCCAGCATGGCGGTGATGCCGGGCACCACGGCGACATCGACCGCGCGCCATTCGACCGGACCGGCCTCGATCGCCTCGCAGACGGCCGCCGCCATGGCGAACACGCCGGGATCGCCGCCGGAGACCACGGCGACGTCATGGCCCTCTGCGGCCTTGCTCAATGCGTCCTTGGAGCGGGCGAGTTCCTCGCGGTTGTCGGAAGCGACGCGGGTCTGGTCCGGGCGCAGGTCCAGCCGGTCGAGATAGGGTTTGTAGCCGTAAAAGAATTTCGCCTCGGCGACAGCGCGGCTGGCCTCCGGGGTGACCTGATCGGCATTGCCGGGCCCAAGGCCGATGACGGTGAGACGGCCACTCATGCCTGTGCTCCCACGGCGCCGGGGCGACCGGACCAGCCGGCGACCAGCACGATGGCGAAGTAGGGTGCCTTGTCGTCCTTTTTGTCGGCAAGCTTCATCGAGACGCTGCCGGCCATGGTGCCGCGCTCGACATA
>NZ_RZPW01000853.1:0-2471 GCF_003998455.1 Mesorhizobium sp. M7A.F.Ca.CA.001.08.2.1
GCCCCGTCAGCAGCGCCAGCACGACAACCACAAAAAGCACGCCGCCAATCATGAGGGCAGCGGGCAGCGCGCCGAGCAGCAGCGGCGGCGTGACGCTCGCTGTCGGTACGACCAGCGCATAGGCGCCGATCGTAATATAGTCGGCCTGCGCGAAATTGACGAGCCGCATGACGCCGAAGACGAGGCCGATCGCCAGCGCGACAAGGGCATAGAGGCTGCCCAGCGCAATGGCGTCGACGAGAACTTGAACGATGTTGGCCATGGCGTCCGGTCCTAGATCGCGAGGGTGCTGTCGGCCGCTTTTTCGCCCAGATAGGCACGGCGAACGGCGGGATTCATCCGGATGTCCTGAGGCGAGCCCTCGGCGAGGCTCTGCCCGCCGTCAAGCACATGGATGCGCTGGCACACCCCCATGATCACCTTCATGTTGTGTTCGATCAGCAGCACGCCGCAGCCGAAGCGGCCCGGCAGTTCGGCGATGACCTCCATCAGCGCCTCGCACTCCGCGTCATTCATCCCGGAGGCCGGCTCGTCGAGCAGCGCGAAGGACGGCTGCAAGGCGAGTGCCCGGGCAATGCCGACGCGCCGCTCGTCGCCATAGGAAAGGCTGTTGCAACGGTGGTCGGCCTTCATGGCGAGGCCCATCCAGTCGAGGATGTCGAGCGCCCGCTCGCGGGCCTCCCGACGAGACAGCCCACTTCCGATCGCCGCAACGGAGAGGTTCTGCTCCACCGTCATCGTGCGGAATAGCCGCGCCGCCTGAAAGCTGCGGCCAATGCCGGCTTGGGCGATCTTCCGGGCGGTCAGCCGCGAGACGTCGATGCCGTCAAGGCGGATGCTGCCGCTCGTCGGCCGCTGGAATCCGCTCAGCACATTGACCATGGTCGTCTTGCCGGCGCCGTTCGGGCCGATGAGGCCGAGGACTTCGCCGCGCCTGAGTTCGAGGTCGACCCCGCTGAGCGCCCGGATGCCGCCAAAGGCGACGGCAACACCGCGCGCCTCCAGCCGTTCTCTCGATCCCGATCTTTTCGATGGACGTGACATACCGGGCGAGACCTATCCGTAAGCTCGACTATGAATTTGCCAGGAGATTTGGTTCCGCCAGCCGCACCACCATGCGGCCGGCGGATCGCAGCCGGTTACTGACCGACGCGGAACAGGAGCTTCATGTCCGGCTTGAACGAGTTCCGGTAGACCTCGACGGCATGGAAGGAGCCGTTCTCGACCTTCATGATCAGCCAGGGGCGGTCGACCTGGATATGCAGCTGATCGCTAAACGAGGTCGGGCCGGCCGTGAACGGCTGGTCCTTGAAGGCGTTCATGACGCCGACCACCGCTTCGGATTCAGTCGTCTTCGCCTGCTCAACCGCATACGCCCACTGCTCGATGAGGCTGTAGCCCAGAACCGAGTAGGAGGAGACCGGCGGCTCGCCGTAACGCGCCTTGTGGCTTTCAAGGAATTTGTTCATCTCCGGCCGCGGATCATCGCCGTAAAGCGACATGAAGGCGGGCAGGTAGAAATCCTTCAGGCCCGGTACGGCGTTGAGCCAATAATTGTCGACCATCGCCGTGTTGGCGAGGATCGGCTGGTCGATGCCGGCGGCGCGCAGCTGGCGCACGGCAGAGGCGCCACCCGGCGTGAACGAGCAGACGAAGACCGCGTCCGGCTGCCTTGCAAGCCCCTTGAGGCGGGTGATCTGCGAGGCGATCGACGGGTCGTCGTTCTTGAAGGTGTCATTGCCGAGGATCGTTTCCTCGCCGCCACCCGCGGCCCAGGCCGCGCGGAATCCGGCGCAGGCCGATTTGTTGTATTCGATCGTAAGGTCTTCAAGCACGTAGACCGACTTCAGATTCATCTTCTTCTGCGCATATTCGGCAATCGCGATGCCTTCCGACTGCGCCGCGCTGTTGGCGGTGAAGGTGAGCGGGCCGACGCCCTGCACGCCCATTTTCGGATCGGCGGCGCACAGGCTGAAGGCGATCTTGCCCGCCTGCTTGGCGGCAAGCGCCGACGGGGCGCCAAAATCGTAGTCACAGGAGACGACCAGCATGTCGACGCCGCCATCGACGAGCTGCGCCCCGACGGTTGCAGCGCGGGCCTGGTCCGTCTTGGTGTCCATGACGGAATACTCGATCTGGCGTCCCAGCAGGCCGCCAGCCTTGTTGATCTCCTCGATCTTCATGACCGCCGCCTTGAAGGGCGCGCTGTCGTAGTTCGAAAGCCAGCCGGATTCCGCGATGGCGAAACCGATCTTGATCGGCTCTTCGGCACGCACGCCGGTCATAGGCAACAGAAGGGCGATTGCGGCCGAAGCGGCCACAGCAACAGATTTCATCGTCGTTCCCCTTGGCGGTGAGCAAGGCACCGCTTCAATTATTTTGCATATAGTCCTCTGTGGACAGAAGACAGAATGCGGGTTAGATTTTTTTTGTCAACGGCAAAAATGCGGCGGGCAGTTCCGAGTTCGATC
>NZ_RZPW01000854.1:0-2470 GCF_003998455.1 Mesorhizobium sp. M7A.F.Ca.CA.001.08.2.1
CCCAAGTCGGCCCGCACATGAGGCCCAACGCCTCCTGTCAAAATCCCCTGACACAAACAGTCCAAGACACTTCAATCACATAACAAAAAAACCCCGCCGAAAATCGACGGGGTTTGTCAGCAGTCTGAAGGCCGCCTCCGGGCGGCCTTTTTGTTTGCGGCTCGGCAGCCACCCCACCCACGCCTACGGCGCGACCTTCCCATCGAGGGGAGGTAGAAGAGCGCGGCGCCCTACCTCCCCTCGATGGGAAGGTCGGCGCGGAGCGCCGGGTGGGGTGATGGCGCCGGAAAACAGGTCAGGCCTTGCCGCCCTTGATATAGTCGATGAACGCCCGCAGCGGGGCCGGAACCAGGCGCCGGCCGGGATAATAGAGAAACGGTCCGGGAAAACTCTGCCACCACGGCTCGAGCACGGGCTCAAGAGCGCCGCTGTCGAAGTAAGGGCGCAGCCAGCCCTCGAAGAGGCCGATGATGCCGGTGCCGGCAATAGCGGCGTCGACGGCAAGATCCGTCGCCCCGCCGATCCGCACGATCAAGGGGCCTGTCGGATCGACCCGCACCACCTCGCCGTCTCGCTCGAATTCCCACGGCAGCATCGCACCGCTGGCAAAGCGCCCACGCACGCAGGAGTGGCCAAGCAGGTCGCTCGGGTGTTGCGGGCGCCCATGGCGAGCAAGATAGGCAGGGCTGGCGGCGGTGGCGAAACGCTGCACGCGCGGTCCGATCGGCACCGCGATCATGTCCTGCTCCAGCCGCTCGTCATAGCGGACGCCGGCATCGCAGCCCGCCGCCAGCACGTCGACGAAGTTCTCGTCGGCGATCACCTCCAGCCGGATACCGGGATAGGCGGCGAGGAAACCCGGCACGATATCGGGCAATATCAGCCGCGCAGCACTGACCGGCACGTTGAGACGCAACGAGCCCGCCGGCCTGTCGCGAAAACCGTTCACCACGTCCAGCGCCGCCTCCACCTCCGACAGCGCCGGGCCGAGCCGCTCCAGCAGGCTGAGGCCCGCCTCGGTTGGGACAACGCTGCGCGTCGTGCGGTTGAACAACCTGACACCGAGCTGCACTTCCAAGCGACGCACCGCCTCACTCAGGCCGGAGGCGCTGCCGCCGCTCGCACGCGCGCCGTCGCGAAAGCCGCCGGCGCGCGCCACCGCCACGAAAGCATTCAGATCGCTGAGGTCCATCATTGTTCGCCATTCCGCACGGCCTGTGTGGATTGTACCGGATTATCACGAGGTTGGGCAGCGCCTATCTCTGCCTCCTCAAGGAGATCAATCATGTCCAACATCCAACAATCCGGCACCTTCGCCCCCGCCACCTTCAAGCTTGGCAGCCGCACCGTGAAGCGGCTCGGCTACGGTGCCATGCAACTCGCGGGACCCGGCGTGTTCGGGCCGCCCAAGGATCATGACGCGGCATTGGCCGTGCTGCGCGAGGCGATTGCGCAAGGCGTCGACCATGTCGACACCAGCGACTTCTACGGTCCGCACGTCACCAACCGGCTGATCCGCGAGGCGCTGGCGCCCTACCCCCAAGATCTCGTCATCGTCACCAAGATCGGTGCCCGGCGCGGCGCGGATGGATCGTGGCTGCCGGCCTTTTCCGCGGAAGCGCTGACCCAGGCGGTGCACGACAATCTCAGCAATCTCGGGCTCGAAGTGCTCGACGTCGTCAACCTACGCATCATGTTCGATACCCATGGCCCCGCCGAAGGATCGATCGAAGCGCCGCTTACCGTGCTGGCCGAGCTCCAACAACAGGGTCTGGTCAGGCACATCGGGCTGAGCAACGTGACGCCGGCGCAGATCGCGCAAGGACGGGGGATCGCCGAGATCGTCTGCGTGCAGAACCAGTACAATCTGGCGCATCGCGGCGACGATGCCCTGATCGACGATCTTGCCCGCGATGGCATCGCCTATGTGCCGTTCTTCCCGCTCGGCGGCTTCAACCCGCTGCAATCCTCCACCCTGTCGGAAATCGCGGCGCGCCTCGGCGCCACGCCAATGCAGGTCGCGCTCGCCTGGCTGCTGCGCCGCGCGCCCAACATCCTGCTGATCCCCGGCACATCGTCGGTCGGGCATCTCAGGGAGAACCTCGCTGCGGCTGAACTGGAATTGCCACAGGATGCGCTCAGCGAACTGGACGGCGTGGCGCTAGCGGCTTGAAGCTAACCAATCTCCCCCCTCGTGAGGGAGATTGGCAGCGTCAGCCGCCGCTTAATTGATGCTCGCCGTATTCGCCGGCTCAACCGGCCGCGCCTCGTCGGCATAAGGCACGCGAAAACCATTCGCGGCCAGCCAGTCGATTGCCGCCTTCGGCTCGTCGGTCTGGATGATGGTGGCGCCGCGATCGGCCCAGAAACCCCAGCTTTCGCGCGGCAGGCTGGCCTGCACCGCCAGTTCGTCGCCGCGGCCGCCGGCGAGGAAGCCGCCCGGTTTGTTGGCGATGGCGTAGGTGTCGGC
>NZ_RZPW01000855.1:0-2470 GCF_003998455.1 Mesorhizobium sp. M7A.F.Ca.CA.001.08.2.1
GTCATAGACGATCCTGGCCGTCAGCTTGTCGCGGTTGGTGATCGGCAGGAAGATGTCGATCGGTCCCTTTGCCTTCAGCGTCACCCCGGATTTGGCGCCGCCGAAAACCTGGGCTTCTCCAACCACCTCGTCCCTGGCGAAAATTTCAGTCTTCTCGAAGGAGCGGACACCCCAGTCGAGCAGCTTTCGCGCTTCCTCGGCGCGCTCCTTGTCCGAGGCCAGCCCGCTCATCGCCGCGATCACGCGGGTGCCATTGTGGCTGAGCGAACCGACGATGCCGAAACCGGCTGCCTCGCTCGCCCCGACTGCCAGGCCGTCGGCGCCGATGTCCATCGCCAGCAGCGGATTGCGGTTCCTCTGTGAGATCTTGTTCCAGGTGAAATCCTTTTGGGCATAATAGCGATAGAAATCCGGATAATCGCGCCACAGGTGCAGGGCGAGCTGCGCCAGCTCGCGCACGGTCGTCTGCTGGCCATCCGCCGGCAGGCCGGTCGAATTGACGAAAGTCGACGTCTTGAGGCCGATCTGGCGGGCGCGTTCGGTCATCTGCGCGGCAAAATTGTCTTCGGATCCCGACATGCCTTCGGCGATGACGATGCAGCCGTCATTGGCCGCCTGCACGGTCACGCCCTGAATCAGGTCTTCGAGCCGGATCGACGACTTGAGCTTGGCGAACATCGTCGATGTTCCCGAAGGCGCACCACCCTTGCGCCAGGCGTTCTCGCTGACCACGAACGTATCGTCGAGCTTTAGGCGGCCGGATTTGATGGCGTTGAAAACCACTTCCATGGTCATCAGCTTGGCCATCGAGGCCGGCGGTATCCGCTTGTCGGCCTCCTTGGAAAACAGCACCGTCCCGGTCTCGGCATCGATCATGAAGGCCTGCGCGGCCTTGGTCTCGAACAGCTGTGCACCGGCCGGAGCCTGGAAAAACAGCAGCAAGCCAAAAACCAGAAGCCCGGCGAGAGGCGGGAGCAAGCGAAATTGCATGATGTTCGACCCGTTGGCCGGCACCGCCGGCAAGCCCGCGAAAAGTATCAGGCTTTTTGCGCGGCGGATCAACCGCGCAGCGGAAATCCCACCAGGCTTGCGCTCAGTTGCGCACAGCCAGTGCATCGGGCGCGCCATGCGACCAGGCAGCCTGCAGCAAATCATCGAGATTGCGGTGGCCATCGGGATAGAGATTGACCGAATACCAATCCTCGCCATCGAGTTCCGAACGCTGGATCTCGATCTTTCCGTATGCGGCAAGCTGAGCGGCAACACGCTTGGCCTCCGCTGCATCCTCGAACGAACCAGCCGCGACGTAGTCAGTGGACGGACCGGCCGTTGGCGGCTGCCGTTTCCATGATTGGAGCACATCGGCCGGCGACATGCCGTCGCCACCCATCGCGGCGAAGGCATTTGAGGCGCGTTCGACCCGCTCGTCGGCATAGGACAGCGAGGCCACGGCAAACGGCGATTGCGGCGGCAGATTGATCTGCGGACGCTCCGGCACGATCGGGCCGAAATCCGGAAGCGCCAGATCGCCATAGGCCGACGACTGCGTCGACATGATCGGCTGGACAGAACCGGAATCGGTCAACTGGCCCGGAAACGGCACGGCAGCAGTGCCGGCAGGCAGGCTTGGCGACGGCCCGTTCATGGCGACCATGACGCCGGTCGGCAGTCCATCCGACGGGTCCGGCGCCCTGTTGCCGGGATGATAGGAGGCCATCAGATACTGGTCGTCATCGCCGTCGAGCGGCGCGCGGCCGACATATTCGACCTTTACCTGAGCGGTGCCGGTGTTGGCATAGTCAAGCATCTGGGCAGCGCGCTCCGATACGTCGATGATGCGGCCTTCGTGATATGGGCCGCGATCGTTGACGCGAACGATGACCGAACTGCCGGTCTTGAGATTGGTGACGCGGGCATAGCTTGGCAGCGGCATGGTCGGGTGCGCCGCCGTCAGATGGGTCATGTCATAGACTTCGCCATTGGCGGTAAGCCGGCCATGGAAGGCGTCGCCATACCAGGAGGCGAGGCCGACCTTGGCGTAACGCTTGTCTTCCTTCGGGTAATACCACTTGCCGCGGACCTGATAGGGTTTGCCAAGCTGATCCCTGCCGCCGCCACGTTGGATGCGCCCGTTCCGGGAGATCACACGCGGGCTTGCCTTCACGCCATATTCGGATTCGGCGAAATATTCCTTGGAGCGGGTCTTCTTGTTGACCATCGCTTTCGGCTCAGGCTGCGACGCGCAGGCAGCCAGCAAGGCGGCCGACATGGCGAACAACGCGACGGTAGCAGCGCGACGAAGACGCGGTGGCGTCACAGCCTGCATTTTCCTGATGTCCCCTTCAGTCTCAACTCAAGGCGTCACGTTCAACCACCAGAGGAGCCAAAACACTCACCCGACAATACCAACGACGCTTAAAACCCCGATCCTTTGTGCGCAGGAATTGCTTATCACGGTATTAACCGATTG
>NZ_RZPW01000856.1:0-2469 GCF_003998455.1 Mesorhizobium sp. M7A.F.Ca.CA.001.08.2.1
GGCTGGAGGGGTCGGAGGTTGACCGCGACGAGGGCCGGCTGCTCGACGAGGCCCGCACCGTGCCGATGTTTTCCGACCGGCGCCTGCTGTGGGTGCGCAATGCCAGCGGCCAGAAGGCATTGGCCGACGACGTCAAGGCGCTGACGGCCGAGCCCGCGCGCGATGCGATCATTCTCATCGAGGCCGGCGACCTCAAGAAAGGTGTCGGCCTGCGCGCCATCGTCGAGGCGGCCGACAATGCCATGGCCCTGCCTTGCTATGCCGATGAAGCCCGCGACATCGACACCGTCATCGACGGCGAACTGGGCAGGGCCGGCATGTCGATGACCATGGAAGCGAGACAGGCGCTGCGCCGCAATCTCGGCGGCGACCGGCTGGCCTCGCGCGGTGAGATCGAGAAGCTTGTGCTCTACGCCCATGGCCAGACCGAGATCGGCCTGGAGGAGGTCAAAGCGATGTCAGGTGATGTCTCCGGCGCGTCTTTCGACGACGCGGTCGACGCGCTTCTCGAAGGCAAGATCGGCGACTTCGACACCGCCTTCACCCGCCATTGCCAGTCCGGCGGCCAGCCCTTCCTGGTGCTGTCCTCGGCAATGCGGCAGTTGCAGCAGATCCAGATCATGCGCGGCCAGATGGAGTCCGGCAACCGCAACGCCGCCACGGTCGTTGCCGCCGCTCGCCCGCCGGTGTTTTTCTCGCGACGCAAGCTGGTGGAGAAAGCGCTGGAGCGCTGGAGCACCGAAGCGCTCGGCCGCGCACTGACCCGGCTGCAGACGGCGGTGCTGCAGACCAGACGGCGGCCGGATCTTTCCGTCGCGCTGGCAAGACAGGCGCTGCTTGGCATTGCGGTGGAGAGCAGCAGGTTGGCGCAGAGGTAGGAGAGCGATCCTCCTCTTCTCGGCACCGAGCGCTGCCTCCATCGGTCAATTCATTGTCATAGCGCCCACCTGCTGGAAGGTTGGCAGCGCCTGTGGAAAGACCAGCACCGCCGCGCCGTAAAGAAGCAGAGCGATGCCCGACACCTTTGCGATCCCACCTCCTGACGGGAGGGTCTTTTCCGCAAAGATCAGCAAGGTGACCACGGCCATTGCGGCGACGTTCATGATCCCGAGAGGAAAGAGGGCGAGAAACAAAAGCCAGCAGCAGCCCAGGCAAAAAAGTCCATGCTCCAGGCCCATGCGAACCGCACCCCCATAACCATCGCGCCATGAGGTCAGGATGAAGCCAATCGGCGTGCGGCATTTGGCCAGACACAGATCTTTCAGTGGGGAGAGTTGATAGGCGCCCCCAATCATCAGCAGCGCGCCGCCGATACGCGCGGCCGTCGCAGCGGACAATCCCACATGCCCGGCAAGCATCTCCGCACCCGCCGCACCGGCAAAGGCGATAAAGCCCATCACGCCCCAAACCAGCATATACCCGGCCACGAACACCCAGCTCGAGACAAAGGTCTCGCCCCGGCTCTGTTTGCCGGCCTGGACCTGGTGAAACGTCAGGATCATGGGCGCGGCCGTCGGAAACATCATGGCAATCATCATGATCATCCAGATGGCAAGAAACAGCGGCGCCTTCATACCCATGGTGAGTGCGTACATTTCCATGCGCATGTCCGCGTCCATGCCCATCTGCTGCCAGACAAGCAGGGTCCACGCCGCCGCAGCGATAGCGATCAGCAGCGCGAGAATGATGTATCGCTGCAACGTCGGGGCCATGGACGAGGTCGTTCCGTGCTACGCTGCCAACGGCTACTGCTGCCCAGACCAATTGATCGGGGCGTAATGTCCGTTTCGGCGGGAATTGTCCCAGCTCATGCCATGATCGCTGAATGTACTGCCTTCCGCCCCCATCGCCAGGGCGAGCCAATCGGGATTGACAGGATGGCCGGTGGCCGCCCACATCTGCCCGTCCTCGCGCATTGTCGGCAGCGGCTCGACCGCCATCTGCATGACGCCCGCAATCTCCGCCGACCGCTTCTTGCCGTCTATCCGGTAGCTTATCGGCACCTTCTTGGCGCCAAGATTCGTGCCAATCATGGGTGCCAGCACCGCCATAGGGCCGCCCGCAGCGCCGGTGAAGATGGCACCTAGCGCCTCTGTTTGCCTGTCATCGGCCCGTTCGTCGATATAGGCGGCGGCCGTCCAATTGCCGTTTGCCATAGGACCCGGCGTGTGAGCGACCATCGCGACACTGAGCCCATCCAATCGAACGTCGCCGTAGTTGCCCGTATTGATATGAAAGACCAAACCGACGTCGCAAACACCTTTCGTCGGCTTCGATGTCAGCTGCGCGTTGGTGGACAGCAGACAAGGACATACGACATCGCAGCTACAATTTTCGAAGTAACTTCCGGACAATTGCCAACGGACTGCCATTTGCACCTCCCACTTGCGTCAGGCGCGTCGGCATATCGCATTGGCGGGGCGGTGCCATTTTACCAATGTTGTAGGAAAGGCAAAAAGCCCCCCCCTC
>NZ_RZPW01000857.1:0-2455 GCF_003998455.1 Mesorhizobium sp. M7A.F.Ca.CA.001.08.2.1
GAGCAGTAGCACAGCATGAACGGCGCCGGCGTGTGGCTTTCCACCTCGAAACGCACGGCATTGCAGCGACAGGACCCTTTCAGCAGAAGCGGCATGGCGGGAAAACTCCGATACCTCTCTCAACCTGTCAGCATGATTTTGGTTGCGGCGATGACAAGGCCAGATGCCGGTGACATGATCGCGGCATGGACAATGAACGCATCGCCGAACTGTTCGAGGGTCTCGGCCCTGTCAGCATCCGCAAACTGTTCGGCGGCAAGGGCATCTATTTCGACGGCGTCATCGTCGCCATCGTGCTGCGCGGCGAATTGCTGTTGAAAGCCGACGAGCAAAGCGCCCCCGAGTTCGAGGCCGCCGGCTGCACGCAATGGACCTATACCGGCTCGCGCCACGGCAAGCTGGTCGCCATGCCCTATTGGAGCGTTCCCGACAGCGCTTTTGATGATCCCGACGAGATGACGGTCTGGGCACGCCGGGCGTATGAGGCGGGGCGAAGGGCGGGGAAGTGACGCCAGCCTTGGCACAGCGGAGGGACAGCACCCCCTCTGTCCCGCCGACCTTGGAGGCCGTGCCCTACAATGCCCTGGCTATCCTCGCCGCCAGCCGTGCATTGTTTTCCACCAGCGCGATGTTGGTCTTCAGGCTCCTGCCGCCGGTCAGTTCGAGGATCTTTCCCAGCAGGAATGGCGTCACCGCCTTGCCGGTGACATGTTGTGCCTCGGCGGCCTTCTGCGCGGCGTCGATATAGCCCGCCATCTCCGCAGCCGGGATTTCCTGGTTTTCCGGCACAGGATTGGCAATCAGCATGCCGCCAGCAAGCCCAAGTGCTGCCCTCGTCTGGTAGAAATGCGCGATCTCTTCCGGCTCGTGCAAGGTCAGCGGCGCGCGGAACGGCGATTGCCTGGACCAGAAGGCCGGCATCGTCTCGCAGCCATGGCCGATCACCGGCACGCCGCGCGTCTCCAGCACTTCCAGCGTCTTTTCGATGTCGAGGATCGCCTTGGCGCCGGCCGAGACGACAATCACCGGGGTGCGCGCCAGCTCGTCGAGATCGGCGGAAATGTCAAAGCTCTTTTCGGCGCCCTTGTGCACGCCGCCGATGCCGCCGGCGGCAAACACTTTTATGCCGACAATATGCGCCGCGATCATCGTGGCGGCGACCGTGGTGCCGCCGGTGCGCCCTTGCGCCACGGCAAAACCGAGATCGGCGCGCGACAGCTTCATGGCGTCGCCCGTCATCGCCAGCGATTCGCGCTCGCCGTCAGAAAGCCCGATCTTGATGCGGCCGCCAACCACGGCGATCGTCGCCGGCACGGCGCCGCCATCGCTGATGATCTTTTCGACATCGGCCGCCATGGCGCCGTTGTCGGGGTAGGGCATGCCATGGGTGATGATGGTGCTTTCCAGCGCCACCACCGGCCGGCCGTCGGCCAGGGCCTGCGCCACCGGCGCGTGGATGTCGATGAAGGGGCGGGCGGTCTCAGGGGTCATCAAGGTCTCCTATCCGGAATGCGGCGCGTCCGTCGGACGCTCGGCAACATCGCGGCACTATGAATTCGCCGGTCTCATGCCACTTCCCTGGCATCCGGCACAAGGACCAACGCTTCCGCGAAGCTCGCCGCGGTGAACTCCGGAACGGCGGCGGCGCTTTCGATGGCAAGCGTCGCCCCGGCAATGCCTTCGCGCAGAGCTGCCCGCAGCGGCAGTCCTCGCAGCAAGGCTGCGACCGTTGCGCCCGCCAGCGCATCGCCGGCGCCGGTGACGTCGGCGACCTTTCTTGGTGGCGGCGGCAGGATAGAGAAGGCGCCGGCTTCATCGAAGCCCAGCATGGGCCCGCCGCCTGCCGTCACCACGCCGCTGACGAGGCCGCTGCATCGCAACCCGTCGACCACCTCGCGCTCCGTGGCATTCGCGGCGACGCCGGCCAGCGCCATGGCCTCGCGCCGGTTCATGAAGACCAGCGAAAGCTCCTTCAGCACCGGTAGCAACCGCACCACCTTGGCCGGCGAAATGGCAATCGCGAAAACCGGCTTGCCCGCGGCGAGCGCGACCAGCCGTTCCAGCGCCGTCGTCGGAAGATTGGCGTCGCAGAAGACGGCATCTGCGGCGGCGATCACCTCCCGCACCCTGGAGCGCCTGATCTGCTTGGGAAACGCCAAATCATAGAGCGCCATGTCGGCAAAGCCGACGATCAGCTCGCCTTCGCTGTCGATCAGCGCCGTGTAGCTCGGCGTCGTGCGGTCGAGGAAGACCGCCGACAGGTCGGTAATGCCTGCCCCGGCAATGGCTCGCGAAACGGTGTCGGCAGCGGCATCGCCGCCGCGAACCGACATCAGCGACGCGGAGACGCCGCGCCGCACGGCACTGCGCAAGGCGTTGAAGACGCCGCCGCCGACATCCTCGCGCATTGTGCCCGGATTGGAGGCGGCGGCGTCTTCAACGCCTTGCGCAGTGC
>NZ_RZPW01000858.1:0-2454 GCF_003998455.1 Mesorhizobium sp. M7A.F.Ca.CA.001.08.2.1
GTCCGGGCGCGACGAGAAGATGCTGATAAAGCTGGTGGTCGATGGCGCGTCGAAGAAAGTGCTTGGCGCCCACATATTGGGGCCGGACGCCGGCGAGATGTCGCAGCTTCTCGGCATCCCGCTGAAGGCCGGCCTGACCAAGGGCGATTTCGACCGTACGATGGCCGTGCATCCGACGGCGGCGGAAGAACTGGTCACCATGTACAAGCCGACCTATCGCGTGAAGGACGGCGAGCGGGTCGATTGACGGCAAAGCCGGGTTGAGGAACTCCGCCGCGGCAAGGACATGCCACGGCGGAGATGGTTGCTACAGCAGCGTGCCGCGCAGGATCACCAGCGCCACCGAGAAGTAGATCACCAGCCCGGTGACATCGACCAGCGTGGCAACGAACGGCGCCGATGCGCTGGCCGGATCGAAGCCGATGCGCTTCAAGGCGAACGGCAGCATCGACCCCGACAGCGAACCGAAGGTGACGATGCCGACCAGTGCAGCACCCACCGTGGTGGCGATCAGCGGCCAGTGCGGGCCATAGTCGTAGAAGCCCATATACTGCCAGAGCGCGATGCGGCAGACGCCGACCACACCGAGCATGGCGCCCAGCACCAGGCCGGTGGGCAGCTCGCGCAGCGCCACCCGCCACCAGTCGCCAAGGCCGATCTCGCGCAAGGCCAGCGCGCGGATGACCAGCGAGGTCGCCTGCGAGCCGGAATTGCCGCCGGAGCTCATGATCAGCGGGATGAACAGCGTCAGCACGATCGCCTTCTCCAGCTCGCCCTCATAGCTCTGCATGGCGTTGGCCGTCAGCATCTCCGAGATGAACAGCGCGCACAGCCAGCCGCCGCGTTTCCTGATCATGGCGAGGAAGCTCATCTTCATGTACGGCTCGTCCAGCGCCTCCATGCCGCCGAAACGGTGCACGTCCTCGGTCGTCTCCGCGATCATCGTGTCGATGATGTCGTCGATGGTGACGATGCCGAGGATCTTGCCATGGTCGACGACCGGAACGGCGAGCAGATCGTATTTGGAGATCGTCTGCGCCAGCGTTTCGCGATCGGTCAGCGGGCCGACCGTCACCGGAAGATGATCCGGCGCCACCGTCATGATCGAATCATCCGGCTCACCGGTGATCAGCCGGCGCAGGCCCGTCGAGCGCACAAGCAGGTGCGTTTGCGGATCGACGATATAGATCGCATAGACGGTCTCGCGCGTCCGCTCCACCTTGCGGATGTAGTCGAGCGTTTGCCCGACGCTCCAGTCCGAGGGCACGCTGACGAACTCCGTCGTCATGATCGATGCGGCACTGCCTTCGGGATAGCCGAGGATGGAGAGCAGCGTTGCGCGCAGCGGCGGCGCAAGTCCGCCAAGCAGCTCGGAACGCGCCGGCTCGTCGAGCTCGCGCAAAATGTCGGCGGCACGGTCGACCGACATGGCGGTGAGCAGCTTGCCCGCCTTGGCGCGCGGCAGCGCCTCCATGAGTTCCGGCGCGCCGTCGAGTTCCGGCTGATCGAAGATCTCGACCAGACGTTCGAACGTCACTTCACAGAGCAGTTCCGTCGCGGTCTCTCGAGGCTCCCTGTTCAGGGCCTCGACAATGTCGGCGACGTGATCGTTGGCTAGGATACGGGCAATCGCGACGGCCTCGTCGCTTGCCACCGTGGTAAATTCGTTCATGGCTCACTCCTTGCCGTCCGGCAGGACATGAACCATGTGAGGTCACGTCAGGGCGGACGGCTGTTGCGTTCGACTGTGACTGTCGCCAGGCATGGCGCGGTGACCTTTCCGCTTGCGGGTTCGCGTTTGATTGTCTGCAAGCGGGCGCAACATAGGAGCGCGCCTTGCCGTGTCAATCGCGGTGAGGAGGGAAAATGCCGACGAGCGGGCAAGATCGCGAGACTGTGATCACCGGCCGCCGTTCGACCAGGCAGACCGGGGTGGAATAACCGTTATTTCTGCTTCAGCCGGCGCGAGAAGCGCAGCCACTTGTCTTCGACCGGCCTTGGGACCGGCCTTGGCTGCACCAGAATGGTGGTGAGTTCGGCGGGCAGGGTCGGAACCAGCGGCTTCTTGGTGGCGACGCCGTCGGCGATCGCGACGATGCTGTGATAGAATTCGCTGCCCGTCATCGATCTCGGCGCCACCGCCTCGTGCATGACGCTGATCACCGTGACATCGGGGCAGTTGTCCTTGATGGCCTGGTGGAAGGCGACCTTGCCATCGGGGTCGAGCGCGCCGGTCGCCTCGTCGAGGAACAGCAATCCCGGCTGCTGCAGCACGATGCGAGCCACCACCAGCTTCTGTTTCTGGCCGCCCGACAGCACCTGGTCCCAGCTTTTGCCTTCGCGGCTTTCGTCGGCCATGTGCTCGATGAAGTCGCCGAGCCCCGCCTTGTGCAGCGCCGACGCCACCTGCGCGTCGCCATGGTCGTGCTCGGAGCCGGGCAGGCAGACCAGTTG
>NZ_RZPW01000859.1:0-2449 GCF_003998455.1 Mesorhizobium sp. M7A.F.Ca.CA.001.08.2.1
ATGGTCAGGTCGGGATCGAAAATGCCGTCGAGCTCCGGCATCGGCAGGCCGTCCCTGGTCCAGCGACCATCGCCATCGGCGGCAAGAACAAGCGTGCGGCCGCTACCGATCATATCGACAACGACACGCCTGGCGTGCCAGCCGACATCGCAAGCGATGCGGTAACGGACGGCAAAAGGCGTTTGCCCGGAGCAGACTGCGACAGAGTCGGCCGAGACCTCCCCTGCCCGCTCCTGCAGCACCAAATGTTCGAGACCCGGTCCGTCCCACTCGCGCCAACGTATGATCTTCACATCTTCCGACATCAGCCCAACACCTCCATGGCGAACTGGACGCTAGTTTGTACCCGGTGGCTGATAGGGGCCGCCCGGCACACCCCAGCCCCAGGCCGGCATCGGTTCCGTCTGCGGATCGCAGGTTTCGCCGAGATTGGAGTTCATCTTGGCCAGGCGCGATCCCCATTCGACATAGCCCATGAAGGCCGAACGGAATTCCGGATCGTCAGGCAGGCCGACCGCGTCGGCGGCATCGGCCAGGAGGCTGATCCAGCGGCGGCGCTGCTCCTCGCTCAGATGCTTGCCCAGATGGTGCATGACCATCTCGCGGTGGCCGCCGAACTGCTCGCTGTAGGTCTTCGGTCCGCCGAAAACCTCGCCGATGAAGGCCGCGACATGGGCGGGGTGATCCGGCGACATGGTCTTGAACACCGGCCCAACGATCGGGTCCTGCGCCACCTTGTCATAGAAGGTCTGGGTGAGCCGGTTCAAGGCCTCGCTGCCGCCGGCCCATTCGTAGAGTGTCGGGATATCCTGGCCCATTCTCGATCCTCCGCCTGCCTGAAGCCGCCAGCAGCGACGATAGCGGAAAAATCGAAAGCGGCTCAACCTGCCTCGATGGCCAGTTTCGGGCTCCGTCGCCCACTACAATTTGGCCGGCGCGTCAGCCTCGGCATTGGCGGAAGGCCGGATCCGGCAATTCTCGGGTCTTGGCACCGCCTCGCAAATGGTGGCGCCGGTCAGCGCGTCGACCGATTGCAGGCTCGTCGTCAGGCCAACCTTCAGCATCATGTCGGGTTCCAGCCGGCGCTCGACCGAGCGCCGCTCGATCGCCGCGAACAGGGCGGAACTGATCGCCATCTCCTCGAGATAGGCCTTAACCATCAGCTTTTGCCCCATCGGGTAGAGGCTAAGTCGCGCCTGGGGACCGACAAGCCGCCTGATGCCGCCGGCAAGCATGAACGCGCAGGCCGAATCGCACTCCACGCCCGCATCGATGCTCAGCCCGGCATAGGCGCCCTCCTTGGCCAGGCAATTCCACGCTCCTGGGTCACAGCCGACGAAATCGGTGCGGCCAACGGCGACGTCGAGATTCTTTTCATGGATAAGCCGTCCCGCCGCCAGGGCGCTGAACAGGTCGCCTCCCTTCGAGCTGATCACGACAGGCAGTTGCCGTTTGCCGAGCGTGGCGAGCAGCTGGCGCAGCTTCTGCGGGGTCTGGGGGGTGATCGCGCCTTCCGCCGAGATCCATTCCGGGCAGTCTGGATTGCAGAGCGGATTGGTGCCGCGAACGACAACGAAGCGCATGTCTTCATCGCGCCGCGCCGCCTCGGGTTCGATCGCTGGCGGAGTAGGCCTGGCCGCGGTCGCCATCAGGCCATCAGGCTTGTTCCCCGGCACTTCCCGGCTATTCGTGGCCAGGCGGCCGGGTTCGCACAGGCTCGCCGCGGTCAACAGGCCCACGGCGTCCGTGCTGGTGACCAGCTTCATCGCCAGCATGTCATCGAGGGCGATCTGGTGGATTTCGCTGGCCGGGGTGCCCTTCATCGTTTCGAGCATGCTTTGTTCGATGCCCATCTGGTCCAGGTAGGCCGCCAGCTTTTTCTCCACCGACTTGCTCATTTCGTAGGTCTTGTAGCTGCCGGCGTTCTTGCGGCTGACGATCTTCGTGTTGAGGATCTTCTTCTTGCCCCCGACGATCCGGTAGGTGGTCCGGTATTGCAATTTCGTGCGGATGTAGGTCGTGGTGATCTGATGGACGCCGAGATAGGCCCATTCGCCAGCCACTCGCCTGATGCCGCCGGCAAACATCAGAGGACAGGCGGAATTGCACATGGCGCCATAGTCGATGACATCGCCGAAGTAGCGGGCGTCACGGTCCTGGCACCCCTTCGCGTCGGGCTGGCAGCTGGAAAACACCGTCTTGCCGATGGCGATATCGAGCTTGTTCTTGCGGATCAGCCGGCCAAGCGTCAGCGCCGCCTCGACATTGCCGCCGGGAGAATCCACGACAACAGGCAGTTTCCGCCCGCCAAGCGTCTTCAGCATGCGTTTGAAGAGCGCCGGAGTTCCGGCTTCTATGGAGCCCTCGGCCGATATCCATTCCGGACAGATCGGCTCGCACCCCGCTGCGTTGCTGCGGACAATGCCGAACCGCATCGTCGGCCCAAGAT
>NZ_RZPW01000085.1:0-12811 GCF_003998455.1 Mesorhizobium sp. M7A.F.Ca.CA.001.08.2.1
GCCGACCGCCGGCGTCCGCGTCGAATGCGCCATCTCGGTGCTCAAGGCAAACGGCTTCAAGGCCGAGAACATTTTTGACGCCCCTCAGGCCAAGACCGATACGGAAGCTGCCCTCAATGCGGCGACCGTCGTGCTCAACGCCCATGCCGAGATCAAGAAGTGGGTTTCTTTCGGCCTCAACGACGAAGCGGTGCTGGGTGCGGTGCGTGCCTCCGAAAGCGTCGGCATCCCCGCTGATAGCGTGATCGGCGTTGGCATTGGCGGCGCGGATTCGGCGATCAACGAGTTCAAGAAGCCGACGGCCACCGGCTTCGTCGGCACCGTGATCATCTCGCCGAAGCGTCATGGCTACGAAACGGCGCTCAACATGTATGACTGGGTTGCCAGCAACAAGGAGCCGGAGAAGTTGATCCTGACTTCTGGTGCACTCGCCAAGCGCGACGACTACCAAAAGGTCCGCCAGGGCCTCGGCATCGAATAATCCTCCCTGTACAAACAGGCGGCGGCTCATCCCGCCGCCTGTTTGCCATTCCACAAGAGGATCGCTGCCCGTGTCCTTTCTCGACTTCTCGCACATCACCAAGACCTATCCGGGCGTCAAGGCGCTGTCGGACGTCTCGTTCGGCGTCGACAAAGGCGCCGTGCACGGCCTGATGGGCGAGAACGGCGCCGGCAAATCCACCCTGATCAAGATACTGTCCGGCGACCAGCATGCCGATCAGGGCGAGATCCGCATCGACGGCAGGGTTCAGGCCTATACGTCGACCCGGGATGCCTTCGACAATGGCGTCATCGTCATTCATCAGGAACTGCAGCTGGTTCCTGAACTCACCGTTGCCGAAAATCTCAGCCTCGGTCGTTTCCCTGCCAACGCCGGCATCATCGCCGGCCGCCGGATGCTGGACGACGTCGGCGCCAAGCTGAAATCGGCCGGCATCGACATCGACATGCGCCGCAAGGTCAAGACGCTGTCCATCGGCGAACGCCAGATGGTCGAGATCGCCAAGGCGATCATGCTCGACGCACGCGTTATCGCGCTGGATGAACCGACCTCGTCGCTGTCCTCGCGCGAAAGCGAAATCCTGTTTGCCCTGATCGACCGCCTGCGCGGCGAGGGCAAGGTCATCATCTACGTCTCGCACAGGCTTGACGAAGTGTTCCGGCTCTGCGACAGCCTGACCGTGCTGCGCGACGGCAAGCTGGCGGCGCACCATGCGTCGCTGAAAGGCGTCACCCGCGACCAGGTCATCGCCGAAATGGTCGGCCGCGAGATTTCGGATATCTGGGGTTTTCGCGCACGAAAAACGGGCGATGTCCGCCTGAAGGTCGACGCTCTCAGCGGCCCCAAACTGAAGACGCCGGCCAGTTTCGAGGCGAGGGCAGGCGAGATCGTCGGCTTCTTCGGCCTGATCGGTGCCGGGCGCTCGGAACTGATGCGTCTGGTCTATGGCGCCGATCCGCGCTCGGGCGGCACCATCACCGTCGATGGCAAGCTGGTCCCTGCCACCGATCCGCGTGGTACGATCCGGGCCGGCATCGTGCTGTGTTCGGAGGACCGCAAGCATGACGGCATCATCCAGGGCCGCTCGGTCGAGGAGAACATCAACATCTCGTCGCGGCGCCATCACACGCGCTTCGGCGTGTTGAACCGCGCCAGCGAGATCGCCACCGCCGAAACCTTCATCAAGAAGCTCAAGGTGCGCACGCCGTCGCGCAAGCAGGACATCATCAACCTCTCCGGCGGCAACCAGCAGAAGGTCATTCTTGGCCGCTGGCTGTCCGAACAAGGGGTGCGGGTTCTCATTGTCGACGAGCCGACGCGCGGCATCGACGTCGGTGCCAAATCGGAAATCTATGAACTGCTCTACCAGCTTGCGCAGGACGGCATGGCGATCGTTGTCGTCTCGTCCGAACTGCCGGAGGTGATGGGCATCTGCGATCGCATTCTGGTGATGTGCGGCGGCCGCGTCAGCGCTGAGCTCACCCGCGACCAGTTCGCCGAAAGGGCGATCGTGGCCGCCGCTCTCCCCGATCAGAAAACCCCCGACGCGATCGCATCTTGAGGACTTTTGGCATGACCGACCAGTTGAAAAAAATCCTGCTCGGCGAACAGGGCCTCGTCGTCATCTTTGTCGTCGCCTTCGCGCTGGTCTCGGCTCTGGTGCCGAATTTCCTCACCGACCGCAACATGCTCGGCCTGCTGCAGTCGGTGGTCACCGTCGGTATCGTCGCCTGCACCATGATGTTCTGCCTTGCCGCACGCGACTTCGACCTGTCGGTCGGCTCCATCGTCGCCTTTGCCGGCATGGTCGCTGTGATGGCGTCGAATTACACCGGCTCGATCCTGCTTGGCCTCTTGGCGGCAATTGCCAGCGGCGCCTTCGTCGGCTTCATCAACGGCATCGTCATCGCCAAATTCCGCATCAACGCGCTGATCACGACGCTGGCCACCATGCAGATCGTGCGCGGGTTTGCGCTGATTGCGTCCGACGGCCGCGCCGTCGGCATCAACAGCCCGGATTTCTACCAGCTCGCGCTGTCCAAACTGCTCGGCATTCCGACGCCGGTCTGGGTGCTCGCCATCCTGTTTTGCATCTTCGGCTTCGTCCTCAACCGCACCGTCTTCGGCAAGAACACATTGGCCATCGGCGGCAATCCGGAGGCTTCGCGCCTTGCCGGCGTCAATGTCGACCGGACGCGCATCTGGATTTTTGCGCTGCAAGGCGTCATCTGCGGCATCGCCGGCATCCTGCTGGCGTCGCGCATCACCTCGGGCCAGCCCAACGCGGCGGTCGGACTGGAACTCTCGGTCATCTCGGCCTGTGTGCTCGGCGGCGTCTCGCTTGCCGGCGGCCGCGCCACCATGTCGGGCGTCATCGTCGGCGTGCTGATCATGGGCATCGCCGAGAACGCCATGAACCTGCTCAACATCCCGGCCTTTTACCAGTACATCGTGCGCGGCGTTATTTTGCTCCTGGCCGTGCTGCTCGACAATCTGCGCTCGTCGGCTTTGGGCCGGCGTTGAGTCGGGGCAGGGCATGTCGGCTGGAATACTACTGGAAAGCAATCGGCTGTGCGTCGAGATCAGCCCCTCTGGCAGCGCAATCGTCAACGGCCATACGGCCGACGGGGTGCCATTCCTGCGTCCCTACCAAGGCGAGGCCGAGTTCGACGTTGTGCACTGCGCTTGCTTTCCGATGGTGCCGATCGGCAATCGCGTCGAGGGCAATGCGTTTTCCTGCGGCGGTCAAAACTTCACGCTGGCGCCCAACACGACTGATCCTTTCTATATTCACGGTGACGGCTGGCAGGCGAACTGGAAGGTCGAGGAGCATCGCGTCGACCGCCTCGATTTGGCCTTCGATCAGCCGCGCCGCGTCGACTCGCCCTATGTCTACCATGCGCGACAGTCGTTCCGGCTCGCCGGCGCGCGGCTGGAACTCCGGCTTGCCGTCGAAAATACCGGCGTCATTCCACTGCCATTCGGCCTCGGTTTCCATCCATTCTTTCCGCGCACGCCGCGGACGACCTTGTTTGCGCCGGCCGAAACCTGGTGGACAGAGCGCGACGGGCACCTTCCAGCGTCCAGGAGCGCCATTGCCGCCGATGTCGATTTCTCAACGCCGCGCCATTTGCCCGACCGTTGGCTGAACAATGGCTTCGAAGGGTGGAGCGGCATCGCGCGCATCATCTGGCCGGAGCACTGTCTGGGGATCGACATCGAGGCGGACGCGGAGCTCGACCGCTACATGCTCTTTGCGCCGGACACGGACCGAAGCTTCTTCTGCCTGGAGCCGATGAGCCATACCCCAAATGCGTTGAAGCATTTCGATGCCGACCCAATGGGGATCAAGGTACTTTCCCCCGGCGAGGTTCTCAGAGCAAGATTCGCAATGACCGTCTTCGACTGGAGCGACAACCATGGCTGAGCGCCTTTCCGGCAAACGCATCTTCCTGACCGGCGCCGCGCAAGGCATCGGGCTGGCGATCGCCGAGGCCTGCCTTGCCGAAGGCGCAAGACTGTTCCTGGTCGACCGCGACGGCGCACTGCTGGACAAGACCGTCGCGGGCCTCGCCGTGCCGCGCGGCCATGTCGGGCATGCGGCAGCCGACATCAGCGACGGTGCCGCGATTGCCACTGCCGTCAGCCAAGCGGCCGCCGAGATCGGCCCCATCAGCGCGCTGATCAACAATGCCGGGGCCAATGTGTTCTCGACGCCGCTCGAGGCGACCGAGGAGGAATGGAACCGCAACTTCGACGTCAACGTCAAGGGCGCCTGGAATTGCAGCAAGGCGGTGTTGCCGGGTATGATCGCGAGCGGCGGCGGCGCCATCCTCAACATCGCCTCGACGCACAGCTTCACCATCATCCCACACACCTTTCCCTATCCGGTCGCCAAGCACGCGCTGCTCGGCCTGACCAAATCGCTGGCGCTCGAATATGCGGTGCAAGGCGTGCGCGTGAACGCGCTGGCGCCCGGCTATGTCGAAACCCAGAAGGCGATCGACTACTGGAACAGCTTTGCCGATCCGGCCACAGCACGCGCCAACACCATGGCGCTACATCCTGGCGGCCGCATCGCCACGGCGCGCGAGATTGCGCTGGCTGCGGTGTTCATGATTTCCGACGAGTGCCCGTTCATGAATGCGGCCACGCTCGTCGTAGATGGTGGGCTGAGCCAGCTCCAGCATCCAGCCTGAATTCCGGGAAAATCATGACCAAGAGACGATCGCAGCACTGGTTCGGCGGGCAGGGCAAGGACGCCTTCATTCACCGCAGCTGGATGAAGAACAACGGCCTGCCCGACGATGCCTTCGACGGCCGCCCGGTGATCGGCATCTGCAACACCTTCTCCGAATTCACGCCTTGTCACGTGCATTTCCGTGGCCTGATCGAGCACATCAAGGCGGGCGTGCTGGAAGCCGGCGGCCTGCCGCTGGAATTCCCGGTCTTCTCCTGCGGCGAATCCAATCTGCGCCCGACGGCGATGCTGTTCCGCAATCTCGCCTCGATGGATGTCGAGGAAGCGATCCGCGGCAATCCGATGGACGGTGTCGTGCTGATGGCAGGCTGCGACAAGACCACCCCGTCGCTGGTCATGGGCGCGGCCTCCTGCGACCTGCCGTCGATCGTCATTTCCGGCGGGCCGATGCTCAATGGCCGTTTCCAGGGCCGCGAGATAGGTTCCGGCACCGATGTCTGGAAATTCTCCGAGGATGTCCGCGCCGGCGTGATGAGCGAGCAGGATTTCGCTAATGCCGAGAGTGCCATGTCACGCTCGCCGGGTCATTGCATGACCATGGGCACGGCCTCGACCATGGCCTCGATGGTCGAAGCGCTCGGCCTGGCGCTGCCGGGCAACGCTGCCTATCCGGCGGTCGACGCGCGCCGCAGCCGCATCGCCCGCATGACGGGGCGGCGCATCGTCGAGATGGTCAATGAGAATCTCCGCCCGTCCGCCATCCTCAAGAAAGAAGCTTTCGCCAACGCCATCCGTGTCAATGGTGCCATCGGCGGCTCGACCAATGCGGTCGTGCATCTGCTGGCGATTGCCGGCCGCGTCGGCACCGAACTGACACTGGACGATTGGGATCGGTATGGCCGCGATGTACCGACCATCCTCGACCTGATGCCGTCAGGCCGCTTCCTGATGGAGGACTTCTGCTACGCAGGCGGCATTCCGGCGGTCATGAAGGAGATCGGCGATCTGCTCGATCTCGACGTGCTGACCGTCACCGGCAAGACCGTGCGCGACAACATCCGTGACGCTCAAAACTACAATCCCGAGGTGATCCGCCCGCGCGACAAGGCGCTTACTCGCAATGGCGGTATCGCGGTGCTGCGCGGCAATCTGGCGCCCGACGGCGCCATCATCAAGCCGTCAGCCGCGTCACCGGCCCTGATGAAGCATCGCGGCCGCGCCGTCGTCTTCGAGGACATCGACGACTACAAGGCGCGCGTCGACGATCCCGCGCTCGACGTCGACGAAGCGTCGATCATGGTGCTGAAGAATTGCGGCCCCAAGGGCTATCCGGGGATGGCCGAGGTCGGCAACATGGCGCTGCCCCGGAAGCTGCTGAAGCAGGGTGTCCGCGACATGATCCGCATCTCCGATGCCCGCATGTCCGGCACCGCCTTCGGCACCGTCGTGCTGCATGCCGCACCCGAAGCCGCCATCGGCGGCCCGCTGGCGCTGGTCAGGAGCGGCGACTTCATCGAGCTCGACGTCGAAGCAAGGAAGCTGCATCTCGACGTGTCGGCACAGGAGTTGGCGCGGCGTCGTGAATCCTGGCTACCGCCCGTCCCGGCGATGCGCGGCGGCTATCAGGGCCTCTACGTCGACCGTGTCCTGCAGGCGGACCGCGGCGCCGATCTCGACTTTCTCGTCGGATGCCGTGGCCACGCCATTCCACGCGAAAGCCATTGAGGCCGACCAGCATGCCTAATTTCCGGCCTGACGGTTTCCACGGCATTCACGCCATTCTCTACGCGCTCTTTGACGCGAACGAACAACTGGACCGCGCGGCGATGCGTCGGCAGGTCGAGATCTGCCTGGCGACGGGCGTGCACGGCATGGCGGCGCTCGGCCTGGCGACGGAAGTCGCCAAGCTGACCGAGGCCGAGCGCCGGACGATCATGGACTGGACGGCGGAAGATACGGCTGGAAAAGTGCCGCTTGCCTTCACCATCTTCGGCGCTTCGGTGGCTGAGCAGGTGGCACAGCTTCGCCATGCTGAAAGCGTGGGAGCGGATTGGGTGATCCTGCAGCCGCCGCCGGTCGGATCCTATGGTGCGCCGGAATACACCAGGTTCTTCGGCCGCGTCGCCGAGGCAACCGACCTGTCGGTGGCGATCCAGAACGCGCCGGCGTTTTTCGGGCGCGGCCTGTCATCGGACGAGATCCGCGAACTCGTCACGCTGCATCCCAACATAAGGCTGATCAAGGGCGAAGGCCCGGTCACCGACATTGCCGGATTGATCGAACGCACCGAAGGCCGGATACCCGTTTTCAACGGACGCGGCGGCCTGGAACTGATCGACAATTTCCGCATCGGTTGCCGCGGCATGATCCTGGCGCCTGATGGCATCGACCTCGCCGTGCGCGCCTACAATGCGTTTCGGATCGGTGACGAAGCGACGGCCGAGGCCGAGTATGCAAGAATGCTGCCGGCAGCGGTCTGCGTCATGCAGGGCATCGAGAACCTGATCTGCTACGGCAAGCGGCTGTTCGGCGCCCGCGCAGGCATCCCGATACACGACCGGGCTCCGGCGATGCGGCCCAACGAGACCGGCGTGGCGATGGTGGCGCGCTTTGCGGCTGGCCTCGGTCGGTTGCCTGGCTGAACGGCAACTGCCCTTCAATAGGTCGTCCGCCCACCCGACAGGTCGAACGTGGAGGCGGTCGTGAAACTGTTCTCCTTGGAGACGAGCCAGGCGACCATCGCCGCGGCTTCGTCGACCTCCAGCAGGCGGCCGCGCGGAATGCGCGAGCGCATATATTCGATGTGCTCCGGCGTCAGCTGTTCGAGAATGCGCGTCTGTGCCGTGGCCGGCGAGATGCAGTTCACGGCGATGTCGTACTGCGCCAGTTCCTTGCCGAGCGACTTGGTCAAGCCGATGACCGCCGCCTTCGAGGCTGAATAGGCGGAGGCGTTGGGGTTGCCCTCCTTGCCGGCGACCGAAGCGATATTGACGATCCGTCCGTAATTGCGCTCCTTCATTCCGGGAACCACGGCGCGATTGACGTAGAACGTACCGTTTACGTTGACGTCGATGACCTTCTTCCACGTCTCGATGTCGTAGACGTCGAGCGGGGCGGCAGGGCCGGCAATTCCGGCGGAATTGACCAGAATGGAAATCTTGCCGGCCAGATCTTCGGTCCTGGCGCGCGCCGCGTCCACCGACGTCCAATCGGCGACGTCCACGATCTCTGTCGTGGCAGCGTTGCCGAGTTCCTTCTTGGCGGTTTCGAGGCGGGCCTCATCGAGATCCCACAAGCTGACCGTCGCGCCGGAAGCGACGAAACGCCTGGCCATCGCGAAGCCGAGGCCCTGGGCGCCGCCGGTGACGACAGCGTGCTGGCCGTCAAGATCGATCCTGTTCATGTCGAGCGGTTCTTTCCGTTTGAGATTTTTCGTGGGTGCCCGCCGGCCTGTGCAGGCCGGCGATCGCTACATGGTCGCGCCAAGGCTCCATGGCACGAACTCGTTGTCGCCATAGCCGAGCGCTTCCGACCTGGTGCGCCCGCCGGAAGCGACGCGCAGGATCTCGGCAAAGATCTCCTCGCCCTTCTCGGCCAGCGAGACGCCGTCCAGTATGTCTCCGCAATTGATATCCATGTCCTCGCGCATCTGCTCGAAGATGAAGGTGTTGGAGGCAAGCTTGATCGAGGGCGTCGGCTTGCAGCCAAAGGCCGAACCGCGGCCGGTGGTGAAGCACAATATGTTGGCGCCGCCGGCGACCTGCCCGGTGGCCGAGACCGGGTCGTAGCCGGGCGTATCCATGAAGACGAGGCCGCGCTCGTTGATCGGCTCGGCATATTCCAGCACCGCCCGCAGATTGGTGGTGCCGCCCTTGGCGGAAGCGCCGAGCGATTTCTCCAGGATGGTCGTCAACCCACCCAGCTTGTTGCCGGGCGAAGGGTTGTTGTTCATCTCCATGTCGTGCCTGGCGGTATAATCCTCCCACCAGCGGATGCGTTCGATCAGCTTTTCGCCCACCGCGCGGCTCTCGGCGCGCAAGGCGAGGAGATGTTCGGCGCCATAGATCTCGGGCGTCTCCGAGAGCACCGCCGTACCGCCTTGCCCGACAAGCAGGTCCACCGCAGCACCTAGTGCCGGATTGGCGCTGATGCCGGAGTAACCGTCCGATCCACCGCATTGCAGCGCAAGCACCAGTTCGGAGGCTGGTTGCGGCGTCCTTTCGGCGGCGTTCACCGTAGGCAGCATGTCGACGATCGCCTTCACGCCAGCCTCGACCGTCTTTCGCGTACCGCCGGTTTCCTGGATGGTCATCGTGCGGAAAATCGTGCTCTCCTCGATGTTGTACGACTGCATCCAGCGTGGGATCTGGAACGCTTCGCAGCCGAGTCCGACCATCAGCACGCCGCCGACATTGGGGTTCGTGGCAAAGCCCCATTGCGTCCTTTTCAACAGGTCGTAAGCGGGACCCTTGGTGCCGATGCCGCAGCCAGTGCCGTGGACGAGTGCGATGATACCGTCGACATTGGGATAGTCGCGCAGGATGCCAGACCGGTTGACCTCGTCGGTGATGAACCGGGCGACGCTGGCAGAGCAGTTCACCGAGGTCAGGACGGCAATGAAGTTGCGCGTGCCCACCTTGCCGCTCGGCCGGCGGTAACCCATGAAAGTAGCGCGCTCGGCCTCGGCAACGATCTCGGTTTGCCTGGTATTCGTGCCGAAGACGTAGTCGCGTTCGAAATTTCGCAGATACACATTGTGCTCGTGAACCCAGTCGCCGGCGACGATTGGTTCCCGCGCAAAACCGATGGTCTGGCCGTATTTCACGATCGGCTCGTCCGAGCCGATGTCGCGCAAGGCCATCTTGTGCCCGCGCGGTATGCGTGCCCTGGCAGCCACGTCACCGGCTTTTTCGCCGATCTTCAACGGATCGACCGCCAGAAGAATGTTGTCGGCCCCCGAAAGCTTGATGAACCGCGCCATGACCCAAACTCTGAAAAAGTTCTCCGCGACAGGAGGTCGAGAGACAAGAAATGATTTGGAATACTAATATAATAGAATGTCAGAGGTCAAGGCCGGAGACTGGATGAGGTCGTCATGAAAGACGGACCGGTCGCCACGTCGTTGGGCATATCCGGGAAGCGACTGCCCGATAACGTTCTGGTCAATCGAGATGGAAGACCTCTTCCATGGCCGCCCACCATTCGCCGTCGGCGCGCGTCGGCAGCGGCGTCTGCATGGGGCCGCACAGTTCCCACCATTTGCGCATGGCCGGCGACTCGCTCATCCGCGCTGCATCCTTGGCGAAGTCGCTGCCGTGATACTCCCAGCAGGCGAACAGAAGGTTCTCCGGTTCGCGCAGGAAGATCGAATAGTTGCGGATGTTGGCGCGGCTGATGACGTCGAGCACTTCGGGCCAGACGGCGGCGTGGACGCGCTTATAGTCCGCGATCGCCTCGGCTTTCACGCCGATACAAAGTCCCATTCTTTGCATGCTGGTTGCTCGCGGGGCTTCAGCCGAGAAGGTCGGCGGCGACTTCGAGCGTGTTGCGGAACGACGTCTCGAGATGATGTTCCATGGCCCGTGCCGCACCCTCGGCGTCGTGGCGCTTCAGCGCGTCGAAAATGGCCTCGTGCTGCTCGATCGTCTGTTCGCCATAACCCGGTCTTGGGATAGCGAGATAGCGCCCGCGATCCATCTGTGCCTTCGAGATGTCGACGGCTCTCCAGATCATCGGCAGGCCGCAGATCTCGGCTATGGTGCGGTGGAAGACATCGTCGAGTTGTATCGCGGTGGCATATCTGCCGCGGGATATGGCAAGCCGGTGCGCCGCCATGTTGTCTTCCAGCAATTCGCTGGCTGCCGCTGTGAACTTGGCGGCCGCGCGTCGGGCGCTTTCCATCTCCAGTGCCCGCCGGATGACATAGGCTTCTTCCAGGTCGGCCCGGCTGATCGGAGCAACATAGGTGCCGGTCTGCGCCAGGATCTTGACCAGGCCCTCGTCGCTGATGCGCTTGACCGCTTCGCGAACGGGGGTGCGAGACACCCCCAGGGCCTCCGCGATGGCGACCTCGTTGATGACCTCTCCCGGCTTCAACTGCCCGACGACGATCAGGTTGCGGATCTTGTGGTAGATCTGATCGCGGAGCGGAAGAGCCCGATTGAGCGTCGAAGGATCCAGGTCCATTGCAAATCCGTGTCTTCGTTCACCAGAAATGGCCAGATAATACTAGAATGTCAATTGGAACGCATCCAATACAAGCGTGGGGGTCGGTGACGCACGACGTCATGACGACCCGCCGGAATCCAGCTTGCCAGAACTGTTATATTAGTGCAATAGTGAGGATGAACGATGGAAAATTCAGTCCGGGACTGAGGCCTGGATCTTCAACAGCGCAGGCCATTCAAGCTTGTTCGAAGAAGCCCGAACTGCGTTTGCAGCGCTATTATACTAACATATCGAAGGCCGATGTAGCGCACCGGCCGGCCGCCAGGAGGAACCTAGCCAGATATGACCGTCGCCGCCGATTGCGCCTTGGATATGCGAGGCATCAGCAAGAACTTTCCAGGCGTGAAGGCTCTGTCCAACGTCAATTTTGCCGTGAAATTCGGCACCGTTCATGCGGTCGTGGGTGAGAACGGCGCCGGCAAATCGACGCTCATGAAGATCCTCAACGGATCCTACGCGCCCACCAGCGGCACGATCAAAGTCGGTGGCGCCGAGGTGCGCATGCGCCGGCCCGCCGACGCCCAGGCGCTCGGCATCCGCATGGTGCACCAGGAAATCAATCTGGTCCCCGACCTGACCGTCGCCGAGAACGTCTATCTCGGCCGCATGCCCGGCAAATGGACCTTTCTGCGCAAGCGCGAGATGGTCAGGGCGGCGGCTGCCGTCCTCGACGAGCTCGGAGCGGCCATCAATCCGCGTGAACGGCTCGGCAACCTTTCTATCAGCCAGCAGCAGCTCGTCGAGATCGCCAAGGCCTATGCGGCGCAGCCGAGGATCATAGTGCTGGACGAGCCGACATCCAGCCTCAGCGAGCATGAGACGGCGGCGCTGTTCCGGATCCTGCGCAAGATGCTCGATGACGGCATCGCCATCGTCTACATCAGCCATCGGCTGAAGGAGGTGCTCGAAATCGCCGATGAGGTGACGGTGCTGCGCGATGGCTCAATGATCGAGACGCGTCCGATCAAGGGCATAAAGGCTGCCGATATGATCAGGCTGATGGTCGGTCGCGAAGTTAGCAATGTCTTCCCGAAAAGTCCGGCCGCGATCGGCAAGTCCGTGTTGCGCGTGGAGCATATCAGCGACGGACAGCGCTTCCGCGATGTCAGCTTCGATGTGCGCGCCGGCGAGATACTGGGCTTGACCGGCTTGGTGGGCGCTGGCCGCACCGAGGTTGCCCGCGCAATCTTCGGCCTGTCGCGGCTTGTCGAGGGCACGGTCAGCGTCAACGGACGCGAGGTCTCGATCAACTCGCCATCCCAGGCGGTCAGGGCAGGCATTGCCTATGTTCCGGAAGATCGCAAGGGCGATGGCGTCGTGCCTGGAATGTCGGTCCGGGAAAACATCAGCCTGCCCATCCTGCGCCGCCTGACCCGTTTCGGACGCATCAGCCGCAGCGCCGATCGCGCGCTTGCCCGGGATTCGGTCAAGCAGTTTTCGATTTCACCGCCCGACGGCGAACGGCGCATCAGCCTTCTGTCGGGCGGCAACCAGCAGAAGGCGGTCATCGCCAAATGGCTTGCCGCCAAACCTTCGGCCTTGATCCTCGACGAGCCGACGCGGGGCGTCGACGTCGGCGCCAAGGCCGAGATCCACCACATCATCGGCCAACTCGTCGCCGGCGGCATGGCGGTCGTGATGATCTCGTCGGAACTGCCCGAAATCCTCGGAGTCTGCGACCGCGTGGTGGTGATGCGCGATGGCTATGCCTCCGAGCCTCTCTTGCGCAGCGAATTGAGCGAGGAGCGCATCATGGCGCTGGCCACCGGGGAGGAGATGGCTTGAGCGAAGCGGCCATGGAGATCGGTGGCGTGAACCGCAACGACCGCTTTACGCGTGGCAGCAGGCTTGTCGATGTCCTGTCGAAGGCGGGGCTCGCC
>NZ_RZPW01000860.1:0-2442 GCF_003998455.1 Mesorhizobium sp. M7A.F.Ca.CA.001.08.2.1
GTCCCTTTACCCGACCAGAAACCGTCTTGCGCCTGTCTCGCCCAATCGCGGGTATCCCGCCTGCACGAGTGATCGGCGATGAGCTCGAAGGACGACCCCTTCGGTCCGGCGGGCAAGACCGTCATTCGCGCAAATCCACGGCGCACGCAAAAACCGCCGCCGGTTCCGGAGCAATCCATCGTGGACACCTCCAGGATCGAGGATTCAACCGTGTTCGATCCTGGTGTCGTGCGGCCACCGGGCTGGGTATCAGGAACCGTCATCTATCAAGGCCCGGCCCTGGGTGCCCCAGCAGGTACCAGCTCTTCGGCCGCCGCATCAAAGCCGCCCATCGAGCAGGGCACGCTGCTCGGCGCCGCCGAGGTGGTCAGATACTGCGCGGCAAACACTATTCTCGCTGCGGCCGCTCCTTTGCTGATGCTGTTTGGGCAACTCAGGCTGATGCCTGTCGAAAGACAGGCGGAGCCACTGGCGCAACATGTCGCTGAGGCCATCGAAAAATTCGACCGGACGGTCGAGAAATCGGACGTTGCCGAAGAGGATGCGCGGATTGCGCGTTATGTTCTGTGCGAAACAGCCGACGATCTCATCGGCAACCTGCCTTGGCCTGGGAAAGACGACTGGTCGCAACGCAGCATGTCGTGGCAGTTCTTTCATACCCAGTCCTCCGGCACAGGCTTCTACGAAGCACTGAACAAGATCCTGGCCCATCCCGAGACACATTACGATCTGCTCGAACTGATGCATGTCTGTCTGTCGCTGGGGTTCGAGGGCCAGTATCGCGGCGTGAGGCGCGAAGACAACAATCTCGAGCGCGTTCGACGCGACGTCTACGAGACGCTTCGCTACTTCAGGACGCGTGCGGGTGAAGACATCTCGCCGCGCTGGCAGGGCTTGGCCGAGACGATGGCGCAGTCCTCGGCCCGCCTGCCGCTTTGGGTGGTTGCCGCGTCAGCGTCGGCGCTGCTGGCGGCAGCGTTCTTCGCATTGCGGGTCTTCATCTCCAATGAAGGCGACGCCGCCGCAGGTGAATTGCTGGCACTCAACCCATCAATACCCGTCGCTATCGAGCGCGCCAGCGTGGCGCCGCTGGTCGAGCCAGCCAAAGTCGCCCCACCGGCGGCCAACGCTCAGATCGATCGTATTCGTGCGGTGCTGGCCAAGGACGTCGAAGGCGGCGGACTGGCCATTGGCACCAAGGGCGACTTCATCGTCGTGGAAATCAACAATCTGCTGCTGTTCCAGTCCGGCAGGGCCGAGACGAAGCCGGAATTTCAGCCCATCGCCGCCGACATCGCCGCGGCTCTTGAGCACGAGCCTGGACCGATCCGGATCGTCGGCCACACGGATAATGTCAAACCGCGTCGGTCGAGCGCCTTCAAATCCAACTTCGACCTTTCGCTGGCCCGGGCCAAAGCCGTCGAAGCCCTGATGGCCGCGAAATTCAGCGATCCCTCGCGACTGACGGTGGACGGCAAGGGCGAGGACGAACCGATCGCCGAAAACGCGACGCCGGAAGGCCGCGCCAGGAACCGCCGTGTCGATGTGATGATCCCCAGGGAGGAGACATTGTGACGACCTGCTGGAAGCATCCATGACGCGTTGGCTGCTGCGGATATTCAGCATGACCGCGCTGATCGGCTTCGCGACGGCCATATGGTTTGCCGGCCCCTTGATCCGCTTTGCCGATAGCCGGCCGCTCGGGCCTGCCTGGCTGCGTGCAACGATCATCGGTGTAATCGTGGCGACGCTGGCGCTTTTTCACGGGCTGCGTTTCTGGCAGGGGAGGAAGGCGCAAAAAGCGCTCGAAACCGTCGTTGCGCACAATGATGACCGCGATGATGACGATGGGCGGCTGCTCGAAGCCCGCATGAATGAGGCCTTGGCGGCGCTCAAAGGGTCGAGCGGCAAGCGCAACTTCCTCTACGACGTCCCCTGGTACGTCGTCATAGGCCCGCCGGGTGCCGGCAAGACAACGGCACTGGTCAATTCGGGGCTGAATTTTCCGCTTGCCGGTTCAGGAGACGCCCAACCGGTGGCCGGCATTGGCGGAACACGTGCCTGCGACTGGTGGTTTACCGACCAGGCCGTGTTGATCGACACCGCAGGTCGCTACACGACGCAGGATTCCAATGCTGAGAGCGACAAGAAGAGCTGGCTCTCCTTCCTGTCACTGCTCAAGAAGCACCGCGCCCGGCAACCGATAAACGGCGTCATCCTGGCCATCAGCCTTGCCGATCTGATGAGCTTCGACGACCGGCAGCTAGATACCCACGTCGCCGAGATACGCAACCGGCTGAGGGAAATCCACGAGACGCTGAAAGTTCAGTTTCCAGTCTATCTGATTTTCACCAAGGCCGATCTTGTCTCCGGTTTCATGGACTACTTCGGCGGTTTCGACGAGTCACGAAGGCGCAAGGTGTGGGGCGCGACATTCCAGAC
>NZ_RZPW01000861.1:0-2435 GCF_003998455.1 Mesorhizobium sp. M7A.F.Ca.CA.001.08.2.1
AGATCGCGCTGCAGATGCGGCGACAGGTCCCTGATGTCGAGATGTGCCCGTTTTTTGGCTGCGAACCAGCCGAATCCATCCGTCAGCCACGAAAACCAGCGATGATCGGGTGCGGAAGTGCATTTTTGCTGCGCCATGGTCATGATCGTCAACCTTCGCTATCCTGAACCCGAATGACGGGTTGACTGGAAATGTCGGTCTTGACGGCGGCCTTTGCCAATCGAACGTCGATAAGGACCCATAAGGAGGCTTTATGCCGGACCTCAGCTCTCGGCAGGTTTCACAGCTTCCGCCGCTGCAGGCGATCCGGGTGTTCGAAGCGGTGGCGCGGCATCTTTCCTTCACCAAGGCGGCCGAGGAACTTGCCATGACGCAAGCGGCGGTCAGCTATCAGATCAAGGTGCTGGAGGAACGGGTCGGCGCGCCGCTGTTCCTGCGCCGGCCGCGCCAGATCGCACTCACCGAGGCTGGACAGCGCCTTGCGCCAGCGGTCAGCGAGGCCTTCGCCATTCTCGGCCAGGCCTATGCGGCGGCGCGTGGCGGCGCCGACGGATTGCTGTGCGTCACGACGGTGCTGACCTTTGCCTCGAACTGGCTGGCGCACCATCTGGGCTCATTCCAGATCGCTCATCCCTCCCTTGCCGTGCGGCTCGAAACATCGAGCCGGCTGACGGATTTCGCCCGCGAGGATGTCGACCTCGCCATCCGGTCGGGCGGCGGCAAATGGCCGGGGCTGGAAGCCTACAAGCTGCTCGATGCCGATTTCACGCCGATGCTGAGCCCGAAGCTCGCGGCAAGCATCGGCGGCGTCAGGGAACCGGCGGACCTGTTGCGGCTGCCGATCCTCGATCCCGGCGACATCTGGTGGACACAATGGTTCGAGGCTGCCGGCGTGCACTCGCACGATCTCGCCAAACGGCCCGGCAGCAGCATGGGCGCGCAGGCCTATGAGGCCAATGCGGCGATCGCCGGTCATGGCGTCGCGATCCTGACCAGGGCGCTGTTCAAGGCGGAACTTGCCGGTGGGCGCCTGATCCAGCCTTTCGATCTGGTTGGCGACGACGGCCATGCCTTTTGGCTGGTCTACCCCGAAGCGCGCCGCAACGTGCCGAAGATCCGTGCCTTCCGCGACTGGCTGCTGGCCGAGATCGCCTGCTGACCGGCAGGCTTGCGGGCTGCACCTGGTCTCACAGATCCATCCGCTGTTGCCGCACTGTATCCGGCCAGGACGCTCTTCGTCCTGGCAATTTCCGCTCGTCCCGGCCTGCGGTGTCGCCCGGGTGCTGCGCTGCAGCATCGAATCCGACTTGACATAATTCACGCAAAGTGAGTAATTGCCCAAAGCCAAGGCAAATGCTCATCTTGGTTCAAGGGAGGAATTTGATGAAACTTCGCACGCTCACCCTGGGCTTGTTGTCGGCCAGCACGCTTGCGTTCGCCGCACACGCCGAATCCATCACCATCGCCACCGTCAACAATGGCGATATGGTCCGCATGCAAAAGCTGACCGAGGACTTCACCAAGGCGAACCCCGACATCCAGCTCAACTGGGTTACGCTCGAAGAGAATGTACTGCGCGAGCGCGTCACCACCGACATCGCCACCAAGGGCGGCCAGTACGACGTGATGACCATCGGCACCTATGAGGTTCCGATCTGGGCCAAGCAGAGCTGGCTTTTGCCGCTCGACAAGCTCGGCGACGACTACGACGCCAAGGACATCATCCCGGCCATTGCTGGCGGCCTTTCGGTCGACGGCAAGCTCTATGCCGCGCCCTTCTACGGCGAAAGCTCCTTCGTCATGTACCGCAAGGACCTGATGGACAAGGCCGGGCTGAAGATGCCCGACGCGCCGACCTGGGACTTCATCAAGCAGGCCGCCGACAAGATGACCGACCGCGCCAATGGCGTGAACGGCGTGTGCCTGCGCGGCAAGGCCGGCTGGGGCGAGAACATGGCTTTCCTGACCGCCATGTCGAACTCCTTCGGCGCCCGCTGGTTCGACGAGAACTGGAAGCCGCAGTTCGATCAGCCGGAATGGAAGAACACGTTGCAGTTCTATGTCGACCTGATGAAGGCCGACGGCCCCGAGGGGGCTTCCTCCAACGGCTTCAACGAAAACCTGGCGCTGTTCCAGCAGGGCAAATGCGGCATGTGGATCGACGCCACGGTCGCCGCGTCCTTCGTTTCGGACCCGAAGAACTCGACTGTCGCCGATAAGGTCGGTTATGCGCTGGCGCCCGACAATGGCCTGGGCAAGCGCGGCAACTGGCTGTGGGCCTGGTCGCTGGCCATCCCCGCCGGCACGCAGAAAGCGGATGCCGCCGAGAAGTTCGTCTCCTGGGCGACCAGCAAGCACTATGCGGAGCTCGTCGCTTCGAAGGAAGGCTGGGCCAACGTTCCTCCGGGCACGCGCTCCTCGCTCTACGCCAATGC
>NZ_RZPW01000862.1:0-2426 GCF_003998455.1 Mesorhizobium sp. M7A.F.Ca.CA.001.08.2.1
GCCGCTATCGGTTGGATGTCGGCGTCTAAGGATCCGCCATGACACGCGATCAGATGCTCGCCCACCTTCGATCCGCCGACGCGGTCGCGCGCGAGGCGGCGGCGCATGGCCATCATCCGTTCGGTTGCGTGCTGGTCGGGCCGGACGACCGCGTGCTGATGCGGCAGGGCAATCTCGACACGGTGCGCCATGCCGAGACGGAGCTCGCCCGGCGCGCGGCGGCTGCCTACGAGCCGGAGTTCCTGTGGCAATGCACGCTGGTCTCAACCTTCGAGCCGTGCGCCATGTGCGCCGGCACGATATATTGGGCCAATATCGGGCGGCTGGTTTACGGGGTCGAGGAGACCGAGCTCTTGGCGCTCACCGGGGATCACGCGGAGAATCCGACGATGAGCCTCTCTTCGCGCACCGTCCTCGACTCCGGCCAGAAAAAGATCGAGGTCTTTGGCCCCTTCCCCGAAATCGCCGACGAGTTGCTCGCACCACACCGCGATTTCTGGAGGCGCTGACGGCTTCCCCGCCGGTTGTGGCGTGCCCTTCCCGAGAGACGGGTGACAGTTCATTGCGTGGATTTGGTGAGCGCGTCGGGGTTCGAACCCGAGACCTACTGATTAAAAGTCAGTTGCTCTACCGGCTGAGCTACGCGCTCCCGCGGGCGCGAAAGGCGGCCCTCGAAATTGCGCGGAACATAGGGAGAGTGCCTCGACCGGTCAACCGGAAAAAGAGGGCTCGCAAACAGGGGCGGCTTCGCCCCATTGCGACACTTGTCCGACGCATCGCCGATCGGAGAACAGCCAAGGAACACTGCCATTTCTGGCTGCCTGCGGCATCCGGTCTGGGGAACAATTGTATGCCCCGCTCGTTTTCCCAACACGGGGACGTCCGCCAAACCATCGAGGAGAAGACCAATGAACAGAATCACAACGAGCTTGCTGGCGGCCACTCTCACCGTCACATTCGTTGCGGCGGAGGCCGTGTCGGTGAACGCCCAACCGAACTATGTGCCGCAATCCCAGGTCGCGGTGCCGGATGTGCAGACGGTCCAGTATCGGGAGTGGCGCAAGGACCGCTATAATCGCAATTTTTCGCGCGACCGCAGTTTTTCGCGTGACCGCAATTTTTCCCGCAATCGCGGCGCGTATTGGAACGGCCATCGCGGCTATCGCGAATATCGCCCCGGCTACCGCCGCCATGGCGATTATTGGTTCCCGCTCGCAGCGTTCGCGACCGGCGCCCTGATCACCGGTGCCATCATCAACAACGAGAACAATCGCGTCTACGGAGGCAACGCTCACGTCCAGTGGTGCTACGATCGCTATCGCAGCTACCGTGCTTCGGACAACACGTTCCAGCCGAACTACGGCCCTCGCAAGGAGTGCCGTTCGCCTTACTGATTCGTGAGTGAGTGCCAATAGCTGACGAGTAGACCCGTGCCAGAATCTGTCGCGGGTCTTCTCTTTCAGTAAGCATGGGAGCCGGCATCAGCCAGCCCAACTGATGGCCTTGATGATGTAAAAACGTGCATCGCCTTCCGAAGGTGAGCGATATGCTCCAAGGGCGTCGCAAATTCGAACCGCCGCGGCGCTCAGTTCCCAACCAAGCACTTCCAGGTCGTCATCGACATCCGTCACGTAAGACTGGGTCAGTTCGTCGATGCTATTTGTCTCGCCGAAAGATCGAACCCGCTTTGCGTCGATCATAACGTCGTCGGGCCAATTTGAATTTGCCCAGGCCCAGAGCCAACTCTGCGACTTAGCGCTCGTGGAGCCGGCAATCTGGACCTCTGCGGTCACTTTGATTTCTTCACCGTTGGAAAACAAAAGTCTTCTGGTCTCGATGTCATAATCGTAGCGAGACCAGTGGCCGAGCTGGAAGTCTTTCTCCAAGCGGTCATTCTTGGCATTCAGTTGTTCGATAGCCTCGTCGCGCCAAGCAGGATACCAGTCTGGATTCATTATTCCCCTCGCCCCATCAGACAACGGTTATGACACGCTCAGCGTCCTGCGCACAGCATCGCGCCAACCAGCGAGCTTGTCTGCGCGCACAGAGCCATCCATATCCGGCTGGAACCTCCGCTCCAGCGCCCAGCTCTTCGCAAACTTTTTGGCATCCGGCCAAACGCCAGCTTTCGAGCCCGCGAGCCACGCTGCACCCAGCGCCGTCGTCTCGAGAATGGTCGGACGGTCGACCGGTGCATCGAGGATATCGGCCAGCCGCTGCATGGTCCAGTCCGACGCAACCATGCCGCCGTCGACCCGCAGTACGGTCTTGGCCGAAGCTCCCTTCCAGTCCTTACGCATGGCGTCGAGCAGGTCGCGCGTCTGGTAGGCGACGGATTCGAGTGCGGCGCGGGCGAATTCCGCCGGCCCGGAATTGCGCGTCAGCCCGAAAATGGCGCCGCGTGCCTCGGCGTCCCAATGCGGCGC
>NZ_RZPW01000863.1:0-2423 GCF_003998455.1 Mesorhizobium sp. M7A.F.Ca.CA.001.08.2.1
TTGGGAACAGAACCAGCGCTCGCCTCGGGCTGAGTTCACGCGCGTCGCCAGATAATATTCCTGGCCGGGCATGTGATAAATATGCTCGCCGCGCTCATTGATGTTCCCCTTGATGTCGCAGCCCGCCTTGCGAAAGACAATCTTGCTCGATGAGCCGCCCCCGGTATGGACCCGCGGGAGTTGGTGCTGATCGTTGGTCGCAACATAGGCGAGGAACGTAAATCCAAGCAGCGCTAAAACCAGCGGAAGGCGAGCGGCAATAAGCGAGCGCCACCAAGGCCTTCTTGCTCCCGCCGACTTGGGATGAACTATTCTGCCCATACCCTCTCCCGCGAGGGAGAATGCGTCCGTCAGAAGCGAAAGTCTATAAGCGCAGATCGCGGGTACTGGGTCAGTTTGAAATCCAGCCTTGATCGGCGAACAAAGCTGGCTTTCGTCGGTTTGAGGGCCATGGCTACAAATTCGGAAGACCGACATTTCCCCACCGCCGCAGGCATTCTGCTTGGCCTTGGCCTAGGCGGTTTCTTCGACGGCATCGTTCTGCACCAAATTCTCCAATGGCATCATATGGCGACGAGTGCCGGTTATCCTGCTGACTCCTTGGAGAACTTAAAGCTGAACACATTGCTGGACGGTCTTTTCCACGCCAGCACCTACATATTCACGGCAGTCGGGTTGCTCATCCTGTGGCGGACAGCGCGGAAACCTCACTTCTGGTGGTCGCCTAAACTTCTCTTCGCAACCATCCTTATGGGCTTCGGTATCTTCAACGTGGTGGAGGGGATCGTTGATCACCACCTTCTTGGGCTGCACCACGTCAACGAAACGGTGCCCCAGGATCAATGGATCTATTGGGACGTTGCGTTCCTGATCTGGGGTGCTGCCATGCTGATCGGCGGCTGGCTTCTCTGGAAACAGGGCAAGCGCGAAGCCCGCGCTGAAGCCCGCTACATTTCAAACTGACCCACGACCAGATAGCGCGGTGGTTACGCCTTAGCTTTGCGCTTCGCCGGTGCCTTCTTGCGTTACATCGGAGCGCAGGCAGCTTCGCTGGTTGAGCGGATGACCGAGGAGTAGAGGGCGAGTTGGGCGGACATGTTCGCCTTATAGCTCGGACCCTGCACTAGGCAACGAGGATATCTGGCGGAAGGCCCGGGGATAATCCAAATTGCGGCTTATGTGTAACTTATACAACATCACGACCACCAGAAGCCATCCATCAGCGGACTTGGCAACCTTGAGCCATCTGGATGTCTATCCCAATACGCTGGGCCCTGTGGTGCGCAATGCATCTGGTCAGTGAGCCCAGCAATCGGCTTGGGTTATATTCTTGAATTGCTTTCCATCGGCATCTGCAAAGGTGAGTCGGCTGTTCGCTACGTCGTAGATCGCAAACCTTTTGCGCCCACGCAATGCTCCTTCAATGAACATCTTTTGCATCGCATGAAATTGCATATTCTCGTCATCGCTAAGGCCAGTTGAAGCCCCCGTCGTTCCTGCGAGATAGTCTGCCACTGCAATCATTGAGAACGCGATTTTATCACCGCTCCGGAGGACATCGAAAGCCTTGACCTCTCGTCCTTCGATCACGAAATTGCCGGTCGACGTGAGTGCGACCTGCACAACGCTCTCGGGGTCTTCTGTTCCCATGTTCACGACCCCCAGCACTGCTGTGCCTCTCGCTGAGCAAGTCATTTCTGATATACGGGCCTCAGAGGAACTTTGGTCGGCGAAATTCTGGAGGCTTGGTGGTTCAGCTGCGGTCGAATCTGCTGTTCCGCCATTTTCGGTAGGCGCCGTTTGTTGCGTCTGGCCCGTTTCGATGGCTTGCAGTTTCTCATTGGTGACGTTGTCCAATTCGTTCCATTCTTTGGATTGCCAGACCTCGACCGACTCGTTGCGGATCCTGATCATGTCGGCTCTGATCTGGTTCAAAGCGGGCCGTGACGAAGGGTCTGTTGGAAGAGCTCGAGCTTGTTCTGTCAGTTTGGCGAGTTCTTGTTCGGAGGCATTCGCCTTGGCTTGGCTTGCCTCAGCCATTGACGCTTGTACTCGTGCGTCTTCGAGTCGGCTCACTCGCACCCCCAAAATTACGTCGTAGTTTTCGATGGTTGAAGTCTCGGAGTTGCACTTACCGGCAACCTCCAGCAGAGCGTCAATCTGGGCCACGCTTAGATCTTCAAAGGCTTTTCCCTGAAAGTAGTTGCCGCCTTGCACCAATTCGTCGCACGTGGGCTGCGCGGCGACCGCGGGATGCAACAAACAGAGAATGGTAGCGGCGGCGATAGCAATCGCCTTCATCAGAGGTCTCATTTTGTCTTGGTCTCCGCTGCCGACCCCGCCCGGCCACGCCGCGCGCTTCTCCATGCGAAATACGCCATGGCGGCGAGGATCAGGTCGGCGAAGGCCCAAATCTTCATATC
>NZ_RZPW01000864.1:0-2418 GCF_003998455.1 Mesorhizobium sp. M7A.F.Ca.CA.001.08.2.1
CCCCTATTCCCCTCCCCGTCTGTCCCCGATGCCGCAGATAATGATCGGCGATCGCACAGGCAACCATTGCCTCGCCGATCGGCACGGCGCGGATGCCGACGCATGGATCGTGGCGGCCCTTGGTCATGATCTCGACGTCCTTGCCGTCCTTATCGATCGACTTTCGCGGGGTCAGGATCGACGAGGTCGGCTTGACGGCGAAACGGGCGACGATTGCCTGGCCGGTCGAGATGCCGCCGAGGATGCCGCCGGCATTGTTGGACAGGAACACCGGCTTGCCGTCATTGCCGATGCGCATCTCGTCGGCATTCTGCTCGCCGGTGATGCGGGCGGCCTCGAAGCCGTTGCCGATCTCGACGCCCTTGACCGCGTTGATCGACATCAGGCCGGAGGCGATGTCCTGGTCGAGCTTGGCATAGATCGGCGCGCCGAGGCCCGGTGGAACGCCGTCGGCGACGATCTCGATCACCGCACCGACCGAGGAGCCCGCCTTGCGGATGCCGTCGAGATACTGCGTGAAGACAGGAACGGAAGCCGGATCGGGGGTGAAGAACGGATTTTCCGCATCGCCGATGAAATTCCAGTTCCAGTTGGCGCGATCGATGGATTTCTCGCCCATCGACACCAGCGCACCGCGCACCACCACGCCGGGCACCACCTTGCGCGCCAAGGCACCGGCCGCCACTCTGGCTGCCGTCTCGCGGGCCGAGGAGCGGCCGCCGCCACGATAATCGCGCACCCCGTATTTGACGTCATAGGTGTAGTCGGCATGGCCGGGCCGGTACTGGCGGGCGATCTCGCCATAATCCTTTGAACGCTGGTCGACATTCTCGATCAGCATCGACACCGGCGTGCCGGTGGTGATCATCGTCTCGCCGTCCTCGTCGAGGATGAAACCTGACAGCACCTTCACTTCATCTGGTTCGCGACGCTGCGTCACGAAACGTGACTGTCCCGGACGGCGCTTGTCGAGTTCGGCCTGGATCTCGTCGCGCGTAAAGCGGATGCCGGGCGGACAGCCGTCAACCACGCAGCCGAGCGACGGGCCATGGCTTTCGCCCCAGGTGGTGACGCGGAAAAGGTGGCCGAACGTGTTGTGAGACATGAAATACCCTGCCCGGCATCGGAGCCGGCTGAAGATTGCGTTCTATTGGCGTTTTTCACAGGGGTCAAACTGTGATCTGGCGGATTTAGTTTTGACACATTCGGTTGGTTTCTGCTCTGCTCCATCCGCTGTTGAACAGCCCGCCGCCATGCCGGTGCAATGATAAAGAGGAACGATTATGCGTACCCTGATTAGCGCCGTTGCCGCCACGCTGCTGCTTTCCACCGCCGCTTTCGCCGGCCAGACCGAAGGCCTGATCAAGAAGATCGACAAGGACACGGCGACGCTGACGCTGGATGACGGCAAGTCCTACAAGCTGAACGCAGAGACCGATCTCGACGCGCTGAAGCCGGGCATGGACATCGTCATCGCCTACGATGTGACCAATGGCGAAAACGTCATCACCGACATGGAACTGCCGGACAGCTCAGCCAACTAGAGCTTCCAACCTCAATTGAATGCAGCGTTTGCGGTTCAGCTTTCGCCGAGCCGCCTGCGAAATGGCCTAGAGCGTGTTGCGTCTGAACGGATTTCAGGCGACCCGCTTTAGGTCTTTGTTTTATGTATGTCGTTCTCCCAAAACCGGGGCCACTTTTGGGCGACATGCATTAAAGCCACTCCAGACTCTTGCCTTCGAGCTTGAGCAGGCGATCCTGCGGTATTTCCAGGTTCGCTGCCTCGTCCTCGGCCAATCCCAGAACGAAACGAAACAAGGTGCGCATGACGCCGCCATGGGTCACGCATATCGTCTGGCGTTCGATCGCGTCGAAGCATGGCCTCACCCGTTCGAGCAGCATCTGATAGCTCTCGGCGCCTTCGCCGGGCGGCTGGAAGTTCCACTTGTCCAGAGCACGCGTCCCGCTTGCTCCGGGATACCGCGTCTCCAGCTCGGGAAAGGTAAATCCCTGCCAATCGCCGAAATTGACCTCGACGAGGCGCGGATCGGTTCGATAGGCATCCGGATCCAGCTTCATCGCGGCGCGAATACGCTGCATCGTTTCGCGCGTCCGTTTCATCGGACTGGCGACGAAGTCGAATTCCCAGGGATCTGGAACCAACGCAGCTAGCCGAAGCCCGTTGCCGGTCGCCTGTTCGCGGCCAAGAGCATTGAGATCGGTGTCAGCCTGCCCCTGAAGCCGCATTTCGGCGTTCCACGCGGTCTGGCCGTGGCGCGCGATATAAACCAGCGGGTACATCAGGTCTTCCGGTGCGGATCGGGACGGACGACGGTTGGGGGGTGCTAGTCCTTGACCGTCGAAATATCAGGCGCGTCGACCGCCTTCATGCCGACGACGTGGTAGCCCGAATCGACG
>NZ_RZPW01000865.1:0-2412 GCF_003998455.1 Mesorhizobium sp. M7A.F.Ca.CA.001.08.2.1
TACGACACCATCATCGCGCCGGCGACCTCGTCGGGCAAGAATGTCGCGCCGCGCGTGGCTGCGCTCCTCGATGTCGCGCAGGTGTCCGAGATCATCGAAGTCGTATCGCCCGACACCTTCAAGCGGCCGATCTATGCCGGCAACGCCATCCAGACGGTGCAGTCGAGCGACGCCAAGAAGGTGATCACCGTGCGCACCGCCTCCTTCCAGGCAGCCCCCGAGGGCGGCTCGGCAGCCGTCGAGACCGTTAAGGCCGCGGCGAATCCGGGCCTCTCCACCTTCATCGAGAACAAGCTTTCCGAGACCGACCGTCCGGAGCTGACCTCGGCCAAGATCATCATCTCGGGCGGCCGCGCGCTGGGCTCCTCGGAGAAATTCCAGGAGGTCATCCTGCCGGTTGCCGACAAGCTGGGCGCCGCGGTCGGCGCTTCCCGCGCCGCCGTCGATGCCGGCTATGCGCCGAACGATTGGCAGGTCGGCCAGACCGGCAAGGTGGTTGCCCCCGATCTCTACATCGCGGTCGGCATCTCCGGCGCCATCCAGCACCTTGCCGGCATGAAGGATTCCAAGGTCATCGTCGCCATCAACAAGGACGAGGAGGCGCCGATTTTCCAGGTTGCCGACTACGGCCTCGTCGGCGACCTGTTCGTCATCCTGCCGGAACTGCAAAAGGCGCTTTGACGCTTTCTGCCAAAGCGTATTAAATGGTGAGGGTGGGGTAGACGAAGTCGCCCCGCCCTTTTAGTTTGCACCGCACAAAAAGCAGGCCGCAAAGGCTGAAAGCAATCCAGCAAAAGTGCGCAGCGGTTTTGCGTCCGGGATTGCGGTAAAATAAAAGGTGGAGCGCTTTCGCAGTTCAAGCGGAAGGGTTCAGGACGGGATCGGTGTAATGAGCAAGATCGAGACGATCGGCATCATCGGCGCGGGCCAGATGGGTGGCGGCATCGCCCATGTCTCCGCGCTTTCAGGCTACAAGGTATTGATCTACGATATCTCGCCCGACCGCATCGAGAAGGGCATCGCCACGATCAGCGGCAACATGGCCCGCCAGGTGGGGTCCGGCAAGCTCGACGAGAAGGTGCGCAACGATGCGATGGGCCGCATTTCGGCCGCGCCCGCGATGGCCGATCTTGCGGGTGCTGACCTGGTGATCGAGGCGGCGACCGAGGACGAGACGGTCAAGCGCAAGATCTACGCCCAGCTTTGTCCGCAGCTCAATCCCGAAGCCATCCTGGCGACCAACACCTCGTCGATCTCGATCACGCGGCTTGCCGCGCAGACCGACCGGCCCGAGCGGTTCATCGGCATACATTTCATGAACCCGGTGCCGCTGATGAAGCTGGTCGAACTGGTGCGCGGCATCGCCACCGAGGACCAGACCTTCGAGGCAGCCAAGACCTATGTGAAGCAGCTCGACAAGACGATCACGGTCTCGGAGGATTTTCCTGCTTTCATCGTCAACCGCATCCTGCTGCCGATGATCAACGAGGCGATCTACACGCTCTATGAGGGTGTCGGCTCGGTCGACGCCATCGACACCGCGATGCGGCTCGGCGCCAACCATCCGATGGGGCCGCTGCAGCTGGCTGACTTCATCGGGCTCGATACCTGCCTGTCGATCATGCAGGTGCTGCATGACGGCCTGTCGGACTCCAAGTACCGCCCTTGCCCGCTCCTGGTGAAATATGTCGAGGCCGGCTGGCTCGGCCGCAAGACCGGGCGCGGCTTCTACGACTATCGCGGCGAGCATCCCGTCCCGACGCGCTGAGCGGATCGTCGGCGCAAATCAGGGACAAGCCTTTCGGTTCAGCGGCGACGGGTCTATCAGGAGGCCACCGCCAGTGGCTCTGTCCGGCCATCCACGATCTGTGCGTCGGGCGCCACGGAGACACAGCCACGGCCCGCCGCCTTGGCGGCATAGCAAGCCGCATCGGCCCTGGCGATGATCTCGTCGACCTCGCCACAATTGGCATTGATCGCAGCCAACCCGATGCTGGCGCCGATCACGTGAGGACGGCCGTCCCAGGTGAAGTCTAGCCCGCCGATCGCATCGATGATGGAGCGCGCCGCGATCTTGGCGCCGGCTGCCGAACCCGATTTCAAAACGACCGCGAATTCGTCGCCGCCGAGGCGAGCGACGATGTCGTCTGGACCAAGCACGCCGCGAATAGCCACGGCAACCCGCTTCAGCAGCGCGTCTCCCGCCGCGTGGCCACCCGTGTCGTTGACCAGTTTGAAGTGGTCGAGGTCGATGAACATGAACTGATGTCCGGCGCCTCCGACCGACCTTGTCGTGTCGCCGACCAACCTTGTCGTGTCGGCGGTGCCGTCCTTGCGCGCCTGGTCGACGAGGTCCTCCATGGCGCGGATGAAGCTGGAGCGGTTGGCAAGGCCGGTCAGCGCATCGTGTGC
>NZ_RZPW01000866.1:0-2409 GCF_003998455.1 Mesorhizobium sp. M7A.F.Ca.CA.001.08.2.1
TCCAGGAAGACCTGATCCTGATGCGCAGCAGTGACAGCGGCTGGCGGCTGGTCGCCGGCTCGCTCTGCTTTCCCTCCTCCTGGTCGCTCCTGGAAAAGTTCGGCAAGCCGCTGCAGGACATCCACGCGCCGGTGCCGGGTTTCGGCCCGGGCACGCGTCCGGCGGAACTCATCAACCGGATGTTCGATGGCCTCCAGGGGCAGGCCGTCGAGCGCTACAACTGGTCGATCCAGGCCGACAACGCGCTCTACCATCCGCTCTCCGACCTGCAGCGCATCGACCGCGCCACCAACCGGCCGTCGCGCTTTCCCGATGGCGACATCGACGCCCATGCCTTCATTCGCGTCGAGCGGCAAACCCTGCGCAAACTGCCTGTTTCACGCGATATCCTGTTCACCATCCGCATCCATCTCGACCCTCTCAGGGTGCTGGCGCGGCACCCTGATCGGGCGAAGCTCGCGGTGTCTTTCGCCGCCCAGCTCGAAGCACTCGATCTCGCCCAGCTCGACTACAAGGGCCTGACATCGGACCGCGACCGGCTGATGACGGTCCTTAACCACATGGCCAATGACGACTGATCGCTGGTTGGCGCTTTTCGCTGGTTTGTGACAATGATCTGTGATGTAGCGCATGGCCGCCGGGCAAAGATGCCCGGTTTTGTGTGTGCGTTTTCCCAGTTTCCTGGGCTTTGAAGGAGTGCTCGATAAAATGGCGAATGAAAACTGGCCCGTTTACGGTGAGATCAGCGGCCCTGTCGTGATGATCGGCTTCGGCTCGATCGGCCGGGGAACGCTGCCGCTGATCGAACGCCATTTCAAGTTCGACAAGTCGCGCATGACGGTTATCGATCCGCGCGACACCGACCGCAAGCTGCTCGACGAGCGCGGCATCACCTTCGTCCAGGAAGCGGTGACCGAGAAGAACTACAAGAAGCTCCTGACCCCGCTTCTGACCAATGGCGGCGGCCAGGGCTTTTGCATCAACCTGTCGGTTGATACCGGCTCGGTGGACCTGATGCGGCTCTGCCGCAAGCTCGGCGTGCTCTACATCGACACCGTCGTCGAGCCGTGGCTCGGCTTCTATTTCGACGCCAAGGCCGACAACGCCAGCCGCACCAATTACGCGCTGCGCGAGTCGCTGCTCAAGGAAAAGCACGACAAGCCCGGCGGCGCCACGGCGGTCTCCACCTGCGGCGCCAATCCAGGCATGGTCTCGTGGTTCGTCAAGCAGGCGTTGGTCAATCTCGCCACCGATCTTGGCCTGGAGTTCTCGGAGCCCGCGCAGGACGACCGCGAGGGCTGGGCCAAGCTGATGAAGAAGGCCGGCGTCAAGGGCATCCACATCGCCGAACGCGACACCCAGCGCACCAAGAAGCCGAAACCGATGGATGTGTTCTGGAACACATGGTCGGTCGAAGGCTTCATCTCCGAGGGCCTGCAGCCCGCGGAACTTGGCTGGGGCACACACGAGACATGGATGCCGAAGAACGCCAAGAAGCACAAGCACGGCTCGAAGGCAGCCATCTACCTGGAGCAGCCGGGCGCCAACACGCGCGTGCGCTCGTGGTGCCCGACGCCCGGCGCGCAATACGGCCTGCTGGTGACGCATAACGAGGCGATCTCTATCGCCGATTTCTTCACCGTGCGTTCGAAGAAGGGCAAGGTGCATTACCGCCCGACCTGCCACTATGCCTATCATCCCTGCAACGACGCGATGCTGTCGCTTGACGAGATGTTCGGCGCCGCCGGCAAGCCTCAGCCGGTGCATCATGTGCTCGACGAGAACGAGTTGATCGACGGCGTCGACGAACTCGGCGTGCTGCTCTACGGCCACGACAAGAATGCCTACTGGTACGGCTCGCAGCTGTCGCTCGCCGAGGCGCGCAAGCTGGCCCCCTACCAGAATGCCACCGGCATGCAGGTCACCTCGGCGGTGCTCTCGGGCATGGTCTGGGCGCTGGAGAATCCCGAGGCCGGCATCGTCGAAGCCGACGAGATGGACTACAGGCGGTGCCTGGAAGTGCAGTCCCAGTATCTCGGACCGGTCAAGGGCTACTACACCGACTGGACGCCGCTCGATAACCGTCCCGGCCTGTTCCCGGAAGACCTCGACCGGAACGACCCGTGGCAGTTCCGCAACATCCTTGTGCGATAGCAGCACCGCCCACCTGCCTCACTGCCTTGCAATCGCCCGGAAATCGGGCGATTGAAGGGATGCGGACCATAGCGATACGTATTCATCTGGACGCACGTCGCTCTGGAAACTTGGATGCACGCCTCGTGCTTGTCGAAAATCGATTTCCGATTTTTGGGCCGATGCGAGAGGAGAGGATTTTCACATGATCATTGCGCGCAAAATTCTTTCGATGAGCGTGGCGGGTGCCATTTCGGCGATGCTCGCCGCCTGTGC
>NZ_RZPW01000867.1:0-2403 GCF_003998455.1 Mesorhizobium sp. M7A.F.Ca.CA.001.08.2.1
CTGCTGCGTGCCGTCGATGCCGACCACATCGGCATCGCCTTCGACGAAACCTCCACCGAGGCCGATCTCGACGCAATCGCGGCCCTGTTCGGCGCCAAGGCTGGTGCCTCCGCCGACAGCACGGTGCCCGGCAAGCCGCGCGGCAAGGAGTTCCTGACCCAGCCTGTTTTCCACGAAAACAAGTCGGAAACCGAGATGATGCGCTTCCTGCGCCGGCTGGCCGACAAGGACCTGGCGCTCGACCGCGCCATGATCCCGCTGGGATCCTGCACCATGAAGCTCAACGCCGCCGCCGAGATGATGCCGGTGAGCTGGCCGAGCATTGCCAATCTGCACCCTTTCGCCCCGGCCGCGCACTCGGCAGGCTACCGTGCCATGATCGGCGAGCTGGAGGGCTGGCTGTCGGAGATCACCGGCTTCGACGCCGTCACCTTGCAGCCCAATGCCGGCAGCCAGGGCGAATATGCCGGACTGCTCGCCATCCGCGGCTACCACCGCTCTCGCGGCGACAACCACCGCACCGTCTGCCTGATCCCCTCCTCGGCGCATGGCACCAATCCCGCGAGCGCGGCGATGGCCGGCATGAGCGTCGTCGTCGTGCGCTGCACCGAAGACGGCAACATCGACATGGACGACATGAAGGCCAAGGCGACTGAGCATGCGCAAAATCTCGCAGCGCTGATGTTCACCTATCCCTCGACGCATGGCGTGTTCGAGGAAGGCGCACGCGATCTCTGCGCGCTGATCCATGAGCATGGCGGCCAAGTCTATTTCGACGGTGCCAACCTCAACGCGCTGGTCGGGCTTGCCCGTCCCGGCGACATCGGCGCCGATGTCTGCCACATGAACCTGCACAAGACCTTCTGCATTCCGCATGGCGGCGGCGGACCCGGCATCGGGCCGATCGGCGTCAAGGCGCATTTGAAGCCGTATTTGCCCGGCCATGTCACCGAAGGCTCGGCGCACGCCGTCTCCGCCGCCCCCTTCGGCAGCGCCTCGATCCTGCCGATCACCTGGATGTATATCCGCATGATGGGCGCCTCGGGCCTGAAGCAGGCGACCGAAACGGCGATCCTGTCCGCCAACTACATCGCAACGCGGCTCGGTGCGCATTTCCCGGTGCTCTACAAGGGCAGGCAGGGACGCGTCGCGCATGAATGCATCCTCGACACCCGTGTGCTCAAGGAGAGTGCAGGCATCAGTGTCGACGATGTCGCCAAGCGGCTGATCGATTATGGTTTTCACGCGCCGACCATGTCCTTCCCGGTCGCCGGCACGCTGATGGTGGAGCCGACCGAGTCCGAGCCCAAGCGGGAAATCGACCGCTTCTGCGAGGCCATGATCGCCATATCGGCAGAGGCAGCAAAAGTCGCCAGGGGCGAATGGCCTTTGGCCGACAATCCGCTGGTCAACGCGCCGCACACCGCCGCCGAGGCGCTGGCCGGCCAGTGGAACCATCCCTACTCGCGCCTGGAAGCGGCCTATCCGGCCGGCGACGCCGACACGGCAGCCAAGTACTGGCCTCCGGTGTCACGCATCGACAATGTCGCCGGCGACCGCAACCTGGTCTGCTCGTGCCCGCCGCTGTCCGACTATCTGGGGGCCGCGGAGTAATTTACGCTGAGCGCAAGGCCGGCTTGATCGGCTCGGCCTTGCCCATCCTCTTGCGGCTGATGACGCAATTTCGTCCGGCGCGTTTGGCGGCATAGAGCGCCGCGTCTGCCTCGGTGAGCACGTTGTCGAGGCTGCTGCCGCTTGCCTCGCCAAAGCCGATGCCGCCGCTGACCGTGCTGCGCAATTTGCCGAGCTGAGTGGGGACGATTTCGGCGCCGAAAGCCACGCCGATCTTGCTGGCGAGATCGTAGGCCTTTTCGTCCGTCATCCGCGACATGACGACTGCGAACTCCTCGCCGCCAAGGCGAAAAGCGTCGACGCCGGGCCGGGCATATTTCTTGATGACGGCGGCAAAACGGCACAAGACCTGATCCCCAACCGGGTGACCGTAGACATCGTTCGTCCGCTTGAAGTGGTCTAGGTCGAACATGACGATGGACATGAATGGACCGAAACTCCGCTCGCCGTAAAGCGACGTCAATGCCCGGCGGTTCAGCAACCCTGTCAGCGGGTCGGTCATGGTCTCGGCCTTGAGCTCGATCTGCGCCTGCAGATGATGGAGGGAGAGCGTCAATGCTCCGAGCCCGGTCATGCAGGCCACCGCCACGACGGAATTCAATCGTTCGGCCCAATTGTCGGGCGCAATCGCGAGCGTCCATTGCCCCTTGGTCAGCAGAACCACGCCGCAAAACGCAAACGACATCGCGCAGGTGCCGCTCAGAAACGAAACCACCAGAAGGATGCGGCGATCCTGACTGCCGTTGATCCAGAACATGGCGCCGATCGCCG
>NZ_RZPW01000868.1:0-2402 GCF_003998455.1 Mesorhizobium sp. M7A.F.Ca.CA.001.08.2.1
GTGGAAGGTGATGCGGACAACCCGGCCGTGGCAGCGGCTCGCCAGAACGACCTGCGCGCTCTGCTCGCCGCGCTGTTTGCCTCGCGCGGCACCATCATGCTGACCGCGGGCGACGAATTCGGCCGCACCCAGCAAGGCAACAACAACGCCTATGCCCAGGACAACGAGATCATCTGGCTCGACTGGGCCGGCCGCGACCAGGCGCTGGAGCGCTACACGGCGGAACTCTCGAGGCTGCGCCGATCGATGCCGGCGCTTTCCGACACAAGCTTCCTCACTGGCCAGCCGCCGGCAGGTTCGGAGATACCGGACGTCGCATGGCTTGCTGAGACGGGCGCGCCGCTCGATGAACAGAGCTGGCAGGATCCGCAGCGGCACCGTCTTGTCATGGTCCTGAGTGGCGCCAGCGACGACGACCGCCGTCTTGCGGTGCTTGTCAACGGCGATCGCCGGGCCTGCATCTTCACCTTGCCTGAACGAGACGGATTCTTCTGGGCCCCAGCTATCGAAGCGCCGGATGCGGCGGATATCTCGCGGCCAATATCCGGGCGGACGATGATCTTCATGATCGAACGAGCGCAGGCCGGCACAAGGGAGAAGCGCAATGGCGGCGAGTGACAAGAAGGGATGGTGGCGCGGTTGCGTCATCTACCAGATCTATCCGCGCTCCTTCCAGGACACGACCGGCGATGGCAGCGGCGATCTCGCCGGTATCACATCGAGGCTCGCCCATGTCGCCTCGCTCGGTGTCGGCGCCATCTGGCTGTCGCCTTTCTTCAAGTCGCCGATGGCCGATATGGGCTACGACGTGTCGGACTACTGCGATGTCGATCCGATGTTCGGCACGCTCGAGGATTTCGATGCGCTGGTCGCCGAGGCGCATCGTCTCGGCCTGAAGATCATCATCGACCAGGTGCTGTCGCATTCATCCGACAAGCACGACTGGTTTGTCGAAAGCCGCGCCAGCCGCGATAACCCCAAAGCCGACTGGTATGTCTGGGCCGATACCAAGCCAGATGGCAGCGCGCCAAACAACTGGCTCTCCGTCTTCGGTGGCCCAGCCTGGGAATGGGATTCTACCCGCCGGCAGTATTACATGCACAATTTCCTCCCCTCGCAGCCCGATCTGAATTTCCACAATCCGGAGGTTCAGGACGCGCTTCTGGGAACTGTGCGCTTCTGGCTGGAGCGCGGCGTCGACGGTTTTCGGCTCGATACGGTCAATTACTATGTCCACGACCGCTGGTTGCGCAGCAATCCACCCTTGGCATCAAGCGTCGCCGGCACCAACAGCGAGACCAACACCTACCTTTACCAGGAGCACCTGTTCGACAAGACGCAGCCGGAAAACCTGGCGTTCCTGCGCCGCTTCAGGGCGCTGCTCGACGAATATGACGACCGCGCCGCCGTCGGCGAGATCGGCGATGAAGGCCGCTCGCTGCAGACGCTCGCGGCCTACACTTCAGGCGGCGACAAGCTGCATATGTGTTACACCTTCGACCTGCTCGGTCCGCAGTTCTCGGCTGCGCATGTGCGTGGCTGCGTCGAAGCCTTCGAGGCGGCCGTCTCCGACGGCTGGGTCTGCTGGGCCTTCTCCAACCATGACGTGGCGCGCCATGTCAGCCGCTGGACAAGGCCGGACAGCGAGCCCGACGCGGTCGCAAGATTCTCGATCATGCTGCTCGCCTGCCTGCGCGGCTCGATCTGCCTCTATGAGGGCGAGGAACTCGGGCTGGAGGAGGCGGAGCTGGCCTATGAAGATCTGCGCGATCCCGTCGGCATCCGCTTCTGGCCAGGCGTCAAGGGCAGGGATGGGTGCCGCACGCCGATGGTGTGGGAGGCCGGCGCCGACAATGCAGGCTTCTCCACGGCCAGGCCCTGGCTGCCGATACCGGCCAGCCATCGCGCTCGCGCCGTCGACGTCCAGAATGCCGACACGGTCTCTGTGCTCGCGTCCTACCGGGCTGCGCTGGCCTTGCGCGGGGAGCATGAGGCGCTGATATCCGGCTCGATCCGCTTTCTCGACGCCGAGGGTGACCTGCTCGCTTTCATCCGCGACGGCGGCGGTGAAAGACTGCTCTGTGTCTTCAATTTCGCCGGAGGACCGGCCAATTGGCCGTTGCCGGGGGACATCGGAGCGGTTGCGCAGCTGGATGGCAATGCCGCGGTCGTCGAGACTGAGCTTTTGCTGCCAGCGCTCGGAGCCTTTTTGGGCAGGCTCGACTGATATCCCGACGTTACTGCACCAGCACGGCACGTCCGCATGTCGCGCCGGTGACCCGGACATCGGCCACGCCGAGATGCACGCCGAGCGTATCGAGTAGATTGTAAAGCAATGTGTCGACTGGTGCGGTCACGGTTTTCAGAAGCGTCGTCACAGCTGGCTTCACGGTGCCGAGCAA
>NZ_RZPW01000869.1:0-2388 GCF_003998455.1 Mesorhizobium sp. M7A.F.Ca.CA.001.08.2.1
CTCCATGACATCACCATGGTCTCGCCCTCGTTCCTGAACGGCGAACTGGTGGCATTCTTCGCCTGCACCGCGCACGTGGTCGATGTTGGCGGACGTGGCTTCGGCGCCGACGGCAAGTCAGTCTACGAGGAAGGGATCCAGATCCCGATCATGAAGTTCGCCGAGCGCGGCAAGGTGAACCTCGATCTGGTGAAGATCCTGCGCGCCAATGTGCGCGAGCCGAACCAGGTCGTCGGCGACTTCTATTCGCTGGCCGCCTGCAACGAGGTCGGCCATCGCCGCCTGGTCGACATGATGAAGGAGATCGGCCTGGCATCGCTGGACAGGCTGGGAGAGTTCATCTTCACGCGCACGCATGACGCGACGCTGGAGCGCATCAAGGCGCTGCCGAAAGGCACCTGGTCGAACGAGTTGGTGACCGACGGCTACGATACGCCGGTCAAGCTGGTGGCAGCTGTCTCGATTGAGGACGACCATTTGAATGTCGATTTCTCCGGCACCGATCCGACAAGCCGATGGGGCATCAACGTTCCGATCATCTACAGCAAGGCCTATGCCTGCTACGCCCTGAAATGCGTCGTGGCGCCGGAGATCCCGAACAATGCGGCCTCGCTTGCTCTGTTCACTATATCGTCGCCGACCAACATCCTGAACGCCCCGCGGCCGGCGCCGGTCTCCCTGCGGCACGTCATCGGCCATATGGTGCCCGATCTGGTGCTGGGCGCGCTGGCCAAGGCGCTGCCGGGCCAGATCCTTGCCGAAGGGGCGGCGGCACTGTGGAACATCCACATCTCGGTCAGGCCGGTCGCCGGGAGCGATGGACGCCGCGCCGAGGTGCTGATGTTCAATTCCGGCGGCATGGGGGCCCGCCCGACGTTGGACGGGCTGTCCGCCACCGCCTTTCCGTCCGGTGTCCATACCATGCCGATCGAGGCGACCGAGCACACCGGGCCGATCGTCATCTGGCGCAAGGAACTGCGTCCCGATTCCGGCGGCGACGGGGAATTTCGCGGCGGCCTCGGCCAGATCCTCGAAATCGCGGCCACTGAAGGCCACGAGTTCGATTTTTCCGCCATGTTCGACCGGGTCAGGCATCCAGCCAAGGGGCGCGATGGCGGCAAGGACGGAACCGCCGGCATCGTCAGGCTCGACGATGGCACGCTGATGCGCCCCAAGGGCTGGCAGCACGTTCCGGAAGGGCGTCGCCTGGTGCTGGAACTTCCTGGCGGTGGCGGCTATGGCGATCCCTCCAGGCGCAGTACGGAGGCGCGGGCACAGGACGTGTCCAGGGGCTATATTTCGGAGAAAAGCCGATGAGCTACATTTCCTCGCGCCTGTCCGTGGTCAAGCCGTCGGCTTCGATGGCCGCCTCGCAGGCGGCCAAGGCGCTACGGGCCAAAGGCGTCGACGTCATCGACCTTGGCCTTGGCGAACCTGATTTTCCGACGCCTGCCCACATCATCGAAGCGGCCTATGCAGCCGCCAAAGCGGGCCAGACCCTCTACACCGCCGCAGCCGGCTCGCCGGAAGTGCGCGAGGCCGTGGCCGGGAAGTTCAGGCGCGAGAACGGACTGGACTACACGGCCGACGACATCGTCGTGGCCAACGGCGCCAAGCAGATCATCTTCAACGCGCTGATGGCGACGCTGGAACCCGGCGACGAGGCCATCCTGCCCGCGCCCTATTTCGTCTCCTATCCTGAGATGGTGAAGCTGCTAGGCGGCACGCCCGTCACGGTCGAATGCAGGGAAAGCGGCGGCTTCAGGCTGACGCCCGAACTCTTGGAAAAGGCGATCGGGCCGAGAACCAAGTGGCTGTTCCTGAACATGCCCGGCAATCCATCCGGAGCGGTCTACTCGGGCGACGATCTCAAGGCGCTTGGCGCTGTCCTTGCCAGGCATCCGCAGGTGCTCATCCTGTCGGACGAGATCTATGAGCACATCATCTTCGATAACCGCGAATTCGTATCCTTCGGCAAGGCCTGCCCTGACCTCAAGGACCGAAGCCTCATCGTCAACGGTGTGGCCAAGGCCTATGCGATGACCGGCTGGCGTGTCGGTTATGCAGCCGGCCCGGCACCACTCGTCAAGGCGATGTCGATCATCCAGAGCCAGTCGGTCACTTCGGTCTGCTCGATTGCCCAGGCGGCGACGGTCGCCGCACTGAACGGCCCGCAGGACGAGGTGGCTCGTTTCCGCGATGCATTCGAGGCGCGCAGGAACCTGGTCGTCGATGGCATAAGGCGCATAAACGGCCTGACGCTGCCGCCGCCGGAAGGCGCATTCTATGCCTATATCGGTTGCGCCAGCCTGATCGGCCGCAGGACCCCAAAAGGCGTCATGCTGGAGGACGATACGGCGGTGGGGGCCCATCTTCTTAACGAAAGCC
>NZ_RZPW01000086.1:0-12785 GCF_003998455.1 Mesorhizobium sp. M7A.F.Ca.CA.001.08.2.1
ACCTGGAAGCGCGGCTGGTGGCGCTGGGCGGCATCGAGCGGGCGATGGTGGTGCCGTCGGTCTCCGAAAATCCGCACACCGCCCTGCAGCGGGTCGGCGAGGCTGCGGCCGGGCTGCTGCTCGACACCATCAAGGACGGCGACACCATCTCGATCACCGGCGGCAAGGGCGTCAGCGCGCTGGTCGCCGGTCTCAAGCCGGGGCGCCGCTACGACGTCGAAATCATTCCCGCCACCGGGCTGGTGCAGGGCAAGCACTACACCGATGTCAACCACGTCGCCTCGCTGATGGCCGACAAGCTCGGCGGCCGCGCCTACCAGATCCATGCGCCGTTGTTTGCGGACACCGCGCAGCAGCGCGAGATGCTGATGGGCATCAGCTCCGTCGCAGACGTGTTTCGCAAGGCGCGCGAGGCCGATGTCGCGGTGGTGGGTGTCGGCTCCATCCTGACCGACGATTCCAGTTACTACGATTTGCATCCGTCCTCGAATGCCGATCGCCAGGCGATCGAGAAGTCCGGGGCAACAGGCGAGCTGCTCGCCCATCTCATCGATCGCCGGGGCAAGCTTTGCAACTACTCGCTCAACCGTTCGTTGGTCTCGCTGACGCTTGACGAGTTCGCGACCATCCCGCGCTCGATCGGCATTGCAAGTGGCGCCAGCAAGGTCGCGCCGATCCTCGCCGCAATGCGCGGAAATCATCTCGACACCATCGTCACGGACGAGGCCACGGGGCTCCAGATCCTCGAGCTGGCCGAACAGGAGGCAGCATGAATTCTCGACAGATCCAGCGGCAGATCGGCAAGTCCGGCATATCGGCGTCGGCCGTGGGCCTGGGCACCTGGGCGATTGGCGGATGGATGTGGGGCGGCACCGACGAAAAGGAGTCGGTGCGGGCGATCGAAGCCTCGATCGATGCCGGCCTCAACCTGATCGACACAGCGCCGGCCTACGGTCTTGGCCGCAGCGAGGCGATCGTCGGCACCGCCATCAAGGGCAAGCGCGACAAGGTGGTGATCGCGACCAAATGCGGGCTGAACTGGCATTCGGGCAAGGGCGGGCATTTCTTCGACCAGGACGACAAGCCAGTGCATCGCTATCTCGGCGCCGACGGCATCGCCTATGAGGTCGAGCAGAGCCTGCGGCGTCTCGGCACCGATCATATCGACCTCTACATCACCCATTGGCAGGACCCGACGACGCCGATCGCCGAGACGATGGCGGCATTGGAAAAGCTCAAGGCAGCCGGCAAGATCCGCGCCATCGGCGCCAGCAATATCAGCGCCGAGGATCTCGGCCACTATATCGATGCCGGCCAGCTCGATGCGATCCAGGAGCGCTATTCGATGATCGACCGCGACATCGAGAGCAGCCTGCTGCCGATCACTCGCCGCCATGACATCGCCATGCTCAGCTATTCGTCGCTGGCGCTGGGGCTGCTCACCGGCACGGTCGACCCCGGCCGCACATTCGGCGGCGACGACCAGCGCAAGGACAACCCGCGCTTTTCCACGGCCAACCGACAGAAGGTGGCAAAGCTGAAGGAGGCCATCGCCCCTATCGCCGAGAGCCACCAGGCGTCGACCGCGCAGATCGTCATCGCCTGGACGCTCGCCCAGCCGGGCATCACCTTCGCCCTGTGCGGCGCGCGCAATCCCGAACAGGCGCTCGACAATGCGCGGGCCGGGGAGATCACGCTTGCGGCAGGCGAGCTTGCGGCAATCGACGCCGCGGCAGCCGCGCATCTCACCGCGATGGATGCCTGAGAAAAAAAGGCAACAGCCCCGATGAACCGTAGCCATACGTTAGCCGGTCTGCGCGACCGGCCTGATATCGTCGTGCTCGTCATCGGTGGCGGCATCAACGGCATCAGCGTCTTTCGCGAACTGGCGCTGCAAGGCGTCCATGTCGTGCTGGCGGAAAAGGGCGACTATTGCAGCGGCGCCAGTGCCGCCCTTTCACGCATGGTGCATGGCGGCCTGCGCTACCTCGAAAACGGCGAATTCAAACTGGTGCGCGAATCGCTGCTCGAACGTGACCGGCTGCTGAGGAATGCCCCGCACTATGTGGCCCCGTTGCCGACGACGGTGCCGATCTTCGACATTTTCTCCGGCCTTGCCAACGGTGCGGTGCGCTTCCTGGGTCTGACGCGGCGGCCGAGCCGGCGTGGTGCGCTGGTCATCAAGACCGGCCTTGCCATGTACGACCTGTTCACCGCCGCACGGCGTTTGATGCCGACGCACAGGTTCAGGGGCCGCGCCGAAACCTTGAAAAAATGGCCGGCGATCAATCCGGCGATCCGCAATTCGGCGACCTACTACGACGCCTGGGTGAGCCGGCCCGAACGCCTCGGCCTGGAGATGCTGCTGGACGCCACGGCGAGCGCGGCGAACGCCCGCGCCTTGAACTACGCTCAGGTATCGTCGACAGGTGATAGCCTCGCCATTACCGACACGCTGACGGGCGAACAACTGCCGGTACGGGCGCAATTGGTCATCAACGCCACTGGCGGCTGGATCGACCTGACCAACAAGGCCATCGGGGCGGCGGCGCAGACGATGATGGGCGGCACCAAGGGCTCGCATCTCATCGTCGACAACGCAGAACTGTTCGACGCGCTCGGCGGCCATATGGTCTATTACGAGAACGAGGACGGGCGCATCTGCATCCTGTTTCCCTATCTCGGCAAGGTGCTGATAGGCTCGACCGACATCCGGGTCGACGATCCGGACAAGGTCCGTTGCGAGGAGGACGAGCAGCGCTACATCCTGCAGTCGCTCGCCTTTGTATTCCCCTCGATCAAAGTAGCTGAAAACCAGATCGTGTTCCGCTTCGCCGGCGTGCGACCCTTGCCCGCCAGCGAGGACAGTTTTACCAGCCGCATACCGCGCGATCATTTTTGCGAGTTCGTAGAAGCGAGCGGGCATCTGCCGGCGACACTGTGCATGATCGGCGGCAAGTGGACCACCTTCCGTTCGTTTGGAGCGCTGGCCGCCGACATGGCGTTGAAGCGGCTCGGCCTCGCGCGCAGCCAGGGAACGCAGGACATGGCCATCGGTGGCGGCCGTGATTTTCCGGCCGATCCGGACGCCTGGTGCGCATCATTCGCCGCCGAGCATGGCCTGACGGTCGAGCGCGCGCAAACGCTTCTGCAGCGCTATGGCACGTCGGCCAGGGATTTTGTTTCGCACCCGGCGGGCGAACAGATGCTGCCGCAGTCGGACTATTCGGCAAGCGAGATAGGGCGCATCATCGAGCGCGAGCAGGTCGAGTGCCTTGCCGACCTGTTCTTGCGCCGCACCACCATCGCCATTTCAGGCGGTCTCAGCTTCGACCTCGTCAACGCCGTTCTCGACATGCTGGCGGCGCACAAGGACTGGAGCGCCAGCGAGGCTGCCACCGAGCGCTCGACCTTCCTCGCCTTGCTGGCCGACCGGCACGGCATCGACCTCCAGACACATCAAAGGAGCGCCCTATGCGCGTAAACAAGAAAGTCCGTATGAACCGGCTGTTCGGCGGCGGCCGCTGCCTCGACGTCGCCATCGATCATGGCGTCTGCAACGAGCCGAGTTTCCTTGCCGGGCTGGAAGACATGGCCAGCGTGGTCAACCAGCTGGTCAAGGCCGGCCCCGACGCCATCCAGATGAACTACGGCCAGGCTGACCTGCTGCAGGCCGTGCCTGGCAAGGACAAGCCGGCGCTGGTGATGCGCATCGACATGGGCAATCCCTATAACAGGATACGCCACCGGGCGATGTGGGCGGTGCTGCAGAACGAAGCCGAGCCCTTGCTTGGCGCCATCGAGATGGATGCGGCTTGCGTCGTGGTCAATCTGTTCATGCTACCCGACGAGCCGGACCTGTTCCGGCAATGCGTGCAGAACATCGCCCGCGTGCGCGCCGATTGCGAGAAATACGGCCTGCCGCTGATGATCGAGCCGCTGGCCATGCTGCCGGTCACCGAGCATGGCGGCTACATGGTTGACGGCGACGCCGATAAGATCGTCACCTTGACCCGGCTTGCCCGCGAGATGGGTGCCGATATCGTCAAGGCCGACCCGACCACCGATCCCAACGACTTCCACCGCGTCGTCGAGGCGGCGCGCTGCCCGGTGCTGGTGCGCGGCGGCGGCAAGGAGGATCTGCGTGCCGTGTTCGACAAGTCGGCCGCCTTGATGGCACAGGGTGCGCTTGGCATGGTCTATGGCCGCAACATCTACCAGCATGCCAACCCGAGCGCTGTCGTGCGCGGGCTGATGGCGATCATTCACGACGATGCCGATGGCGGCGCAGCCTGGGATCTGTACAACCAGGCATAGGCTGCGGCCTCGGGAGGCGCCAATGGCAAGCTATACCCTCGGTCTCGATGCCGGCAACACCGTCATCAAGGCGATCCTCTTCGACCTGTCGGGCCGCGAACTGGCATTCGCCGCCCGTGACGGCCGCTCGTCCATGCCAAAGCCCGGACATGTCGAACGCGACCTCGACGAACTCTGGCGCAATGCGGTCTCGGTCATTGGTCAATGCATCGCTGAGGCCGGTATCGACGCCGGCGAGATCGTCGCCATCGGCTGCGCCGGCCATGGCAACGGGCTCTACGCGCTCGATCGTGCGGGCGCGCCATTGATCGGCATCCAGTCGCTCGACACACGCGCCGTCGACATCGTTGCCGAATGGGCAGAACAGAATGTCGGCGACCGCACCTACGCACATTGCCTGCAGCGGCCGTGGGCGGCGCAGACGCCGACCCTGCTTGCCTGGCTCAAGCGCTTTTCGCCGGCTTTGTTTGCCAGCATCGGAACTGTGTTCTTGTGCAAGGATTTCGTCGTCAACCGCCTGACAGGTGCGCGCAGCAGCGATACTTCAGATATGTCGGGCTGCGGCCTGCTGCAGATGCAGGACCGCCGCTACGAGCCGGACCTGCTTGCCGCCTATGGGCTCGGCGATTGCATGGACCTGCTGCCGCCAGTGCTGGAATCGGCCGACATTGCCGGCCATGTCAGCGCGGAGGTGGCGGCCCTGACGGGACTGCGCGCCGGCACGCCGGTCGTCGCCGGGCTGTTCGATGTCGTCGCCAGCGCGGTCGGTTCGGGCGTGACCAGAACCGGTGCCGCCTCGGTCATCGCCGGAACCTGGAGCATCAACCAGGTCATCACCGACAAGCCGATCCGCGACCCTTCGATCTTCATGCTGTCGACTTTCGATCGCCAGCGCTATCTGGCGATCGAATCCAGTGCCACCTCGGCCGCCAATCTCGAATGGATCGTTCGCGAATTCCTCGAACATGGCGGCGAAGCCGGCAAGTCGCCATTCGAATTGTGCAGCGAACTGGTGGCGTCCGTTGATCCCAACAGCGACATCCCGATCTATCATCCCTTCCTTTATGGCTCGCAGCAGAATGGCCATGCGCGCGCCGGCTTCTACGGCATCGCCGGCTGGCACAGCCGAGCCCATCTGCTGCGTGCGCTGTTCGAGGGTGTCGCCTTCGAGCACAAGCGCCATGTCGAGACCTTGCACAAAGCGGGCGCCGATTTCGACCAGGTGGTGCTGTCCGGCGGCGGCTCGCGCAGCAGCGTCTGGCCGCAGATTTTCGCCGATGTGCTCGGCGTGCCCGTCACCGTGGCGCGCAGCCGCGAAACCGGCGCGCTGGGAGCGGCGATCGCGGCGGGCACCGGCGTCGGCATTTTCGCGGACTACAGTGCCGGTGCAGCCGCCATGACAGCGGCCGCCCGACATTTTGTACCCAACGAGACGGTTGCTCACGCATACGCACGGCGGTATCGACTCTATGGCGAGATCAACCAGGCGATGACCCCGATGTGGGAGCGCATCGCCGGACAGCAGGCGCGCACGTGACCGAAGCTTCACCGTCTCCGTTCGGCAGTTACGACTACGTCATCGTCGGTGCCGGCTCCGCCGGCTGCGTGCTCGCCAACCGGCTCTCGGCCGATCCGCGCAACAAGGTGCTGCTGCTCGAGGCCGGCGGCAGCGACCGCTATCACTGGGTCGATATCCCGATCGGCTATCTCTTCTGCATGGGCAACCCGCGCACCGACTGGATGATGAAGACCGAGCCGGAAGCCGGTCTCAACGGACGCAGCCTCAACTATCCGCGCGGCAAGGTGCTCGGCGGCTGTTCATCGATCAACGGCATGATCTACATGCGCGGCCAGGCTGCCGACTATGATGGCTGGCGCCAGGCCGGCAATGCCGGCTGGGGCTGGGACGATGTCCTGCCTTACTTCCTCAAGTCGGAAGACTTCCATGGTGGCAAGAGCGCCATGCACGGCAGCGGCGGCGAGTGGCGGGTCGAACGGCAGCGGCTTTCATGGCCGATCCTCGACGCCTTCCGGGACGCGGCCGAGGAACTCGGCATTCCGCGCACCGAAGACTTCAACACCGGCACCAATGAAGGCTCGGGCTATTTCGAGGTCAACCAGAGGAAGGGCGTCCGCTGGAACACATCGAAGGCGTTTTTGCGCGGTATAGCGGGGCGCAAGAACCTTCGCGTAGTGCTCGGCGCGGAAACCGAACGGCTCGAATTCGACGGCCGGCGCGTCACCGGACTGGTTTTCCGCCAAGGCGGCCGCCTGCATCAGGTCCGCGCTGGACAGACGATCCTTGCGGCCGGCGCCATCAACTCGCCCAGGCTGCTCGAACTGTCGGGGGTGGGGCGCCCCGACCTGCTCTCGGGCATCGGCGTGGATGTTCGTCATGCTTTGCCAGGCGTCGGAGAAAACCTGCAGGACCATCTGCAGATCCGCACCGTCTTCAAGGTCGCCAACACTGCCACGCTCAACCAGCGTTACCACAATCTGGTCAGCCGTGCGTCGATGGGGCTGGAATACGCGCTCAAGCGCAGCGGGCCGCTGTCGATGGCGCCAAGCCAGCTCGGCATCTTCGCCAGGAGCGATCCGCGCCTCGCAACGCCCGATCTGGAATATCATGTGCAGCCGCTGAGCACCGACCGTCTGGGCGAGCCGCTGCATCGCTTTCCCGCGGTCACCGTCTCGGTCTGCAATCTGCGTCCGGAAAGCCGGGGCAGCGTGCACATGGGTTCGTCCGACGCGCGGGAGACGGCGAAGATCCGGCCGAACTATCTTTCCACCGAGGGAGACCGCAGCGTGGCCGTCGCGTCGTTGCGCCATGTCCGCAGTTTGATGAAGGCTCGGGCGGTGGCGCGCTTTGCGCCGGAAGAGATGCTGCCCGGCACGCAGTATGACAGCGATGAAGAGCTCATCCGCAAGGCCGGCGATATCGGCACGACGATCTTCCACCCCGTCGGCACCTGCAAGATGGGTTCGGATACGATGGCGGTGGTCGACGACGGCCTGCGTGTTCACGGGCTTGCCGGGCTGCGCGTGGTCGATGCCTCGATCATGCCGACAATCGTCTCGGGCAACACCAACTCGCCGGTCGTCATGATCGCGGAGAAGGCAGCCGAGATGATCCTGCAAGAGGCCCGCTGACCGCCATCGGCTTCAAGCCGTGGCAACACCGCGCGATCGCCGCTTCTCGGCCGCCGCGAGCAGATCGACGAAGGTGCGCACCTTGGCGGGCCGGAACCGGGCCGGCGGAAAGACTGCGTGGATGCCGCCTGACGGCAGGCTCCAGTCGGCAAATACCGGCACCAGCCGCCCCTCGGCGATATCGTCGCTGACGCTGTAGTCCGGAAAGACGCCCAGCCCGATGCCGACGAGCACGCAAGCAAGGGCGGCGGGGCTCTTGTCGCACATGAGGACCGGATTGAGCTCGGTCAGCACCGTTTCGCCATCCCTGGAAAACAGCCATTGGCCGATGCCGCGCAACTGGGTGTTGCCGACCCAGGCCAGCGATCTTGCCTGGCGCGGCGTCAGGTCCGGCGGCAGGCTCGCCGCGAAGCCAGGGCTCGCCACCACGATTTGCCGGATCGTCCCCAGCCGCCGCGCCTGGTTCGAGGAATCGGTGAGCCAGCCGACGCGGATGCCGAGATCGATCTGCTCGTCCACCAGATTGCTGACGGCGTCGTCGAAGATCGCCTCGACGCGCATCTGCGGATAGGTTCTGAGATAGGCCGCCATGACCGGAGCCACCATCTTGGTGCCGTAGTCGAGCGGCGCCGTCAGCCTCAGCGTTCCGCTCGGTTCGACGGTCCCGCGCGAGATTTCGCCATAGGCGGCCTCCGCTTCCCGCAGGATGATCATCGCGCGGTCATAGAAGAGGCGCCCCTCTTCGGTCGGCCTGACACGCCGGGTCGTGCGCTGCAGCAGCGTTGCGCCCAGTTCCTCTTCGAGCTTGCCGATCTGATGGCTGACCACGGCCTTGGCGACGCCAAGCCGGTTGGCTGCGGCCGTGAACGAGCCGGTTTCCATCACCGTGGTGAAGTAGGCGAGCCGATTGAGGTTCAGAAGTTCGGCCAAGCTGGCTGCCATTTGTATGAGCAGATCATACAGTTTGTATTATTGGGTGCCATTTATCGCAAGACCCCCACCTGCCACATATCAGCCAACGGCATTCGATCAAGCCGGCAGCCGGATCATGGGTAGCAGCGATTATGAACAATTCAGAAGTGACCTATCTTTTCGATCCGCTCTGCGGCTGGTGCTATGGTGCCACCCGGATGCTCGGCCGGTTGTCGGCCGCCGGCGTGCGCGTCGAGCTGCTGCCGACCGGCCTGTTTTCCGGCGCCGGCGCGCGTCCGATGGATGAAGGTTTTGCGGCGCACGCCTGGGCGAACGACCAGCGCATCGAGCGCCTGACCGGACAATCGTTCACGCCGGCCTACCGGCACAATGTCCTCAATGTCCGTGGCACCCTGCTCGACTCACATGCCGCCACACTCGGCATCACTGCCGCTGGCCTGGAGGACCCTAGCCGCCGGTTTGCGGCGCTGAAGACGATCCAGCATGCGCGCTATGTAGAAGGACGCGATGTCGTGACGATCGGCGGTGTGGCCGAGGTGCTCGCCGCCGACGGCATGGCGGACGCCGCCGAAATGCTCAAGGCGCCGACCGAAACATTGCTGGCGGCTCACCGCGATCAGGTTGGCCGTGGCCGTGCGCTGTTCCAGCGCCTGCATGCCGATGGCGTGCCTTCGCTCGCGGTCATCCGCAACGATGCGCCCCGGCTCATCGGTTCGAACGCGCTGTTCGGCAGCTTCGACAATCTCGTCGCCCACATCGCGGCGGCGTGACCCCATCCTCCAGACCCCAAGCATAAGGAAACACACATGGCAAAAGTCGCTCTCATTGGTGCATCGGGCGCTGTCGGTTCGCGCCTTCTCAGGGAACTCTCCGATGGCGGCCATACCGTCACGGGCATCGCGCGCAACCCGGAAAAGATTGTCGCGCTTCCGGGCGTTACGGCCAGGAAGGGCGATGTCTTCGACACAGAAGGTCTCGCGGACCTGATCCGCGGCCATGACGCTGTGATCAGCTCTGTGCATTTCCTGGATAGCGATACCGATGCACTGATCGAGGCGGTGCGCGCCTCCGGCGTGAAGCGCTATCTCGTCGTCGGCGGCGCCGGCAGTCTCGAAGTCGCGCCCGGCAAGCGGCTGGTCGATAGCCCCAACTTCCCGGCGATCTACAAGGCAGAAGCGCAGAAGGGCGCCGACTTCCTGGACAGATTGAAGACGGTCGACGACCTCGATTGGACGTTCCTGTCGCCATCCGCCATGTTCGTGCCTGGCGAGCGCACCGGCAAATTCCGCCTCGGCAAGGACACGCTTCTCGCCTCCGACGAGGGCAGCAGCATTTCCTTCGAGGACTACGCGATCGTCATGGTCGACGAGATCGAGAAGCCGGCCCATATCAGGCAGCGCTTCACCGTCGGCTATTGAGCGAACGGATGGTGGCGGCCGGGTCTCAATCGAGGCCGGCCGACGCCAGCCGCATCAGGGTCCGGTTCAATCTCGGTGCTGCCGCCACCAGCGCCTTTCCAATGGCCGATTGCGGTGCGTCGATGACGGTTCGGGCATCGCCGTTCTCGGCAACCCGGCCGGCGTCGAGAAGGATAACGCGGTGGGCGATCGACCGGATGACGCCGAGATCATGTGAAATGAAGAGATAGGCGATCTTTTCCTGGCGCTGCAGGTCGAGCAAAAGCTCGAGGATCTCCCCGCGCACGGAAACGTCGAGCGCCGACACCGCTTCATCGAGCACGATCAGCGACGGCTTCGTGGCGATGGCGCGGGCAATGGCGACGCGCTGCCGCTGGCCGCCTGAGATTTCATGGATGGCACGCGGGGCGAGGTCCGCCGTCAGCCCGACGCGCTCCAGCAAGGCGGCGATGCGGCGCGGGCGCTCGCTGCGGGAAGCGATGCCATGGATGCGCAAGGGATCGTCGAGCACACGCGCCACTGTGGCGCGCGGGTTGAAGGCGGCAAGCGGGTCCTGGAACACCATTTGCAGGCGCGCGCGGCGGGCACGCAGTGCTGCGCTGCGCAGGGCCAGGAAATCGTCGCCTTCGAACTCGATGCGTCCGTCGTCCGGCTCGATCAATCGCAGCACCACCCGCGCGATCGTCGATTTGCCGCTGCCGGAGGGTCCGGCCAACGCCAGCGTTTCGCCCGGCTCGATGTGAAAGGAGACATCGTCGACTGCAGCGATGGTGTTGTCGCCTCGACGGTAGCGCTTGGTGAGATTGGACACCGCCAGCAGGCTCATGCGTGGAGCCCGGCTCGGTTCAGCAGCGGCTTGGTGTCGAGGCCGATATGGGCATCGAGCAATGCGCGCGTATAGGGCTGGGCCGGGGCGCCGACAATCTGCGCCGTCATGCCAAGCTCGACCAACTGCCCATGGCGGAAAACGGCGATGCGCCCGGCAAGCTCGGCCGCCAGCGCGATGTCATGGCTGATGAACAGCAGCGTCATGCCGTCCTCGGTCACCAGGCGTCGGATCAAGGCGACGATCTCGGCCTGCACGATGGTATCGAGCGCGCTGGTCGCTTCGTCGGCGATCAGCAATTTCGGACCGGCCGCAATGGCGGCGGCAATCGCCACACGCTGCTTCTGGCCGCCGGAAAGCTGGTGCGGGAAGGCGCGCAAGGCCGAGTCAGGATCGGGCAGGCGGACGCGTTCGAGCAGGGTTTTGGCCCTGGCATAGGACTGGGACCAGGTGAGGCCGAGATGGGTGCGGGCGACTTCGGCGATTTGTTTGCCGATTGGCATTACGGGGTCGAGGCTGGCGGATGGGTCCTGGAAGACGAAGCCGATATCGCGGCCGCCGCGGGGAGGGTGACTTGATCTGGTGAAGAGCTTTTGCGGTCTGTGCTCTACGAGGCCCCCCTCTGTCCTGCCGGACATGTCCGGCAGGACAGAGGGGGGTGCCTTGACGCCCAACGCCGACGGTAGGAACCAATCGATCTTTCCTTCAGTCTTGGTGCTTGCCGGCAACAGCCCTGCAATCGCCAGCGCCAGCGTGCTCTTGCCCGAACCGCTTTCGCCGATGATGGCCAAGCGCTCGCCAGCCTCTATGTCGAGGCTGAAATCCTTCAGCGCCGTCGCCTCGTTGCCGTCGCGGCGGTAGGTCACCGTCAGGTCGCGGATCGAAGCCAGCGCGGTCACGACAGGCCTCTCCTGACCGCCGTCGTCTCGACGATGCCTTCGCCGGCGAGATAGACGCCGAGCACGGTCAGCACCAGCGCTATGCCCGGGACGATCGACAGGAAGGGCGCGGTGCGCAAAACAGTGCGGCCTTCAGCAATCATGCCGCCCCAGGTGACCCGGTTGGGATCTCCCAGGCCGAGGAACGACAAGGCCGCCTCGGTGAGGATCGCCGCGGCGACGATCACCGACGACATCGCCAGCACCGGCGGCAAGGCATTGGGCAGCACCTCGCGAAAGGCGATCGCCAGCGGGGGCATGCCGATGACCCTGGCGCCGGCGACATAATCGCGTTCGCGAATGGAGAGGACTTCCGCGCGGGCGACACGGGCTGGTCCGGTCCAGGTGCCAAGCGCGATGGCGATCACGACGATGCCGAGCGACGGTCCGACGACGCTGACGAAGGCCAGTGCCAGCAGGAAACTCGGCACGGTCTGGAAGGCGTCGGTGATGCGCATCAGCACCTCGTCGACGAGGCCGCCGGCAAAGCCGGCCAATGTGCCGACCACTGCCCCGACGACAAGTGCGGCGGCCGCGGCGGCGATCCCGACAGCCAGCGATGTGCGGGCGCCATGAAAAAGCTCGGCCAGCACGTCGCGGCCAAGCCGATCGGTGCCAAGCGGGAGCGACCAGTCCTGGAACGACGGCAGCAGCGCCGGCCCGGCAATCGCTTGCGGATCGCCGGGGAACAGCAGCGACGCCGACAGCGCCATGGCGATCAGCGCCGCCAGGAGGATGGCGCCGGCGACCGCCTCGGGCGTGCGCAGAAAGCGGCGGAGGGCACTCATGCGCCGGCCTCGCTGGCGCCGACGCGCGGGTCGAGGAAGGCATAGGCGATGTCGACGGCAAGGTTGATGACAATGACCAGGAGGGCGCTGGTGAGAATAATGCCGAGCAGAAGCGGCGTATCGCGGGAGGCGACTGCCTCCTGCGCCAGCCGGCCGAGGCCGGGCACGGAAAAGACGCTCTCGATGACGACACTGCCGCCGAGCATCTGCGCCGACTGCAGGCCGAGCATGGTGACCAGCGGCAGCAGTGCATTGCGGGCGACGTGGGCGAGCACGATGCGGCGGCGTGATAATCCCTTGGCGCGCGCGGCCAAGACGAAATCCTGCCGCCAGACCTCGGCCATGCCGGCGCGCATCATGCGCAGATAAAGCGCCAGGTAGATGAAGCCGAGGGCCGAAACAGGCAGGATAAGAT
>NZ_RZPW01000870.1:0-2384 GCF_003998455.1 Mesorhizobium sp. M7A.F.Ca.CA.001.08.2.1
GCTCAGGATCGGACGGGTGATCGCGCGGCCGTTCGTCGGCGAAACCACCGCCACTTTCGAGCGGACATACAACCGTCATGACTACGCCGTGCCCCCGCCGGAACCGACCCTGCTCGACCGGCTGACGGCGCGTGGCAGCCGTGTCATCGCCGTCGGCAAGATCGGCGACATCTTCGCCCATCGCGGAATTTCGCAAGTGCGCAAGGCGGCAGGCAACATGGCGATGTTCGACGAAGCGCTGGGTGCGATGGATGATGCCGGCGACGGTGACCTCGTCTTCGCCAATTTCGTCGACTTCGACACCGAATTCGGTCACCGCCGCGATGTCGCGGGCTATGCTGCAGCGCTCGAGGCCTTCGACCTGCGGCTGCCGGAGGCATTTGCGAGGCTGCGGCAGGGCGATCTTCTCATCCTGACGGCCGACCACGGCAACGACCCTACCTGGGCCGGGACCGATCACACGCGCGAGCGCGTTCCGGTGATCGGCACTGGACCGGGTCTCAAGGGCGGCGACATCGGACTGAGAACGACATTCGCCGACATCGGTGAAACCGTGGCCGAGCATCTCGGGCTGGCGCCCGGACGCTACGGCAGTTCTTTCTATGCGGCGATCGGCGGTCATGCCTGAGTTACCGGAGGTCGAAACCGTCCGGCGCGGACTTCAGCCGGTTCTGGAAGGCGCCACCATCGCCCGCGTCGAGGCGCGCCGACCGGATCTGCGCTTTCCATTTCCCGAAAAATTCGCGCAGCGACTGGCCGGCAAGACGATCACGGCACTCGGCCGCCGGGCCAAGTATCTGACGATGGACCTGGAAGGCGGCCCCGCGCTGATCTGCCATCTCGGCATGTCGGGCTCATTCCGCATCGAGACGGCCGATGGCAGCGACATGCCCGGCATCTTCCGGCACGACCGCTCGAAGAGCTCCAATCACGACCACGTCGTCTTCCATGTCGTGTCTCCGGCCGGTACCCGATCGCGCGTGATCTTCAATGATCCGCGCCGCTTCGGCTTCATGTTGTTTGCGGAAGGACTGCCGGACGTTCATCCGATGCTGGTTGGACTTGGCGTCGAGCCTACGGGCAACACATTGGACGGTGCGCTGCTTTCCTCATTGATGAAGGGGCGGAGATCACCGCTGAAGGCAGCGCTTCTCGACCAGAGGCTGATCGCCGGGCTCGGCAATATCTATGTGTCGGAGGCGTTGTGGCGTGCGGGCCTGTCGCCGCTGCGCGAGGCGGGCACGATCGCCAGGCCCGGAAAGAAAGCCCAGGCCCAAAGCGAACACCTCGCGCAAGCCATTCGTTCGGTGATATCGGATGCGATCGCAGCCGGCGGTTCCTCACTGCGGGACTATATGCAGACCGATGGGTCGCTGGGCTATTTCCAACACGCCTTCGCCGTCTACGACCGCGAAGGCGAGGCCTGCTCCAAGCCCAGTTGTGGCGGCCACATCGAGCGTGTCGTGCAGAGCGGCCGATCGACCTTTTATTGCCGGACATGTCAGCGATGAGTCAGAGCAATTCCAGCAAAAGCGGGGGCGGTTTTCCGTCCGAAATTGGTCAAGACAAGGAGATGGAGCGGTTCTGCGTTTCCGTGAAACGATGAACCGCTCTAGACGAGCGTAAGCAAGGAGAAGCAGCCATGAGCTATGAGACGATCATCACCGAGACGCACGGCAAGGTCGGGCTGGTCACGCTGAACAGGCCGCAGGCGCTCAATGCGCTGAACTCCCAGATCCTGACCGAGGTGGTGGCAGCCGTGAACGGGTTCAGCGCCGATCCCGGTATCGGCGCCATGGTCATCACCGGTTCCGAAAAAGCTTTCGCGGCGGGCGCCGATATCAAGGAGATGCAGTCCATCTCCTATGCGGACGCCTATGCCCAGGACTTCTTCGTCGGCTGGGAGGAACTGACGCGGGCGCGAAAGCCTATTATCGCGGCGGTGGCGGGCTATGCACTCGGCGGCGGTTGCGAGCTGGCGATGATGTGCGATTTCATCATCGCCGCCGACACGGCCAAGTTCGGCCAGCCCGAGATCACGCTCGGCGTCATTCCAGGCATGGGCGGGTCACAAAGGCTGACCCGCTTTGTCGGCAAGTCGAAGGCGATGGACATGTGCCTGACCGGGCGGATGATGGATGCCGCCGAGGCCGAGCGTTCTGGCCTGGTGTCGCGGGTCGTGCCTGCCGGCGAACTTGTCGAGGAGGCGCTGAAGGCCGCGGCCAAGATCGCCGCTTTCTCGCTGCCATCGGTGATGATGGCAAAGGAAGCTGTCAACCGCGCCTTCGAGACGACGCTTGCCGAGGGATTGCGGTTCGAGCGCCGGCTGTTTCACTCGCTGTTTGCACTGGACGATCAGAAGGAAGGCACGGCGGCCTTTGCCG
>NZ_RZPW01000871.1:0-2383 GCF_003998455.1 Mesorhizobium sp. M7A.F.Ca.CA.001.08.2.1
GATTGATGCCGAAGGCGTCAACGGGCGCCTCATCATCGGCGATTTCCAAGGATTACGGTCCCCGGTCAGGGCCGATTCGGAGACGCTCTACGCCGACCTGCGCCTGGCGTCCGGCGCCAGCGTGAAAATCCCTGCCGATGCGGAAGAGCGCGCCATTTACACGCTGGAAGGCGAGGTCTCGATTTCGGGCGATGTGTTCCCAGCCGAACGGCTGCTGGTGTTCCGTCCCGGTGACGAGATCGTCGTGTCGTCGCAGACCGGGGCGCATTTCATGCTGTTCGGCGGCGCCTCTCTTGGTTCGAAGCGTTACATCTGGTGGAATTTCGTCTCGTCGTCGAAAGAGCGTATCGAACAGGCGAAAGAGGAATGGAAGACAGGCCGCTTCGACATCGTTCCAGGAGACGAGGAAGAGTTCATTCCGCTGCCGGAAAGCTGATGCCTGTCGCCCAAAGTGGCCCGGTTTGGGGAAACGACCTGCATAGAAGCAAAAGACCACAGTCTGATCCGCGTCACTGACACGCATTTACTTTCGCCGGCCGGCGGCCTATTTCGCCCATCAACCGAAAGCCTGAGCACCGTGAACGCAACGCCGCATACGCCGCTTCTCGACAAGGCCCGCATCCCGGCCGACCTGCGCATGCTTGCCGAGAGTGAGCTGCCGCAACTGGCGTCCGAGCTTCGCGCCGAGCTGGTCGACGCGGTATCCCGCACGGGTGGTCATCTGGGCGCCGGCCTTGGCGTGGTCGAGCTGACAGTGGCGCTGCACTATGTCTTCAACACCCCCGATGATCGGCTGATCTGGGATGTCGGCCACCAAGCCTATCCGCACAAGATCCTGACCGGCCGCCGCGACCGTATCCGCACGCTGCGCCAGGAAGGCGGCCTATCCGGCTTCACCCGCCGCGCCGAGAGCGAGTACGATCCATTCGGCGCTGCCCACTCCTCGACATCGATATCGGCCGGCCTCGGCATGGCCGCGGCCCGCGATCTCTCCGGCGGCCGCAACAATGTCATCGCCGTCATCGGCGACGGCGCCATGTCTGCCGGCATGGCCTACGAGGCGATGAACAATGCCGGCGCACTCGATGCACGGCTGATCGTCATTCTCAACGACAACGACATGTCGATCGCGCCGCCAACCGGCGCCATGAGCGCCTATCTGGCGCGGCTGGCCTCCGGCAAGGCCTATATCGGCCTGCGCGATTTCGGCAAAAAACTGACGTCTTATCTCGGCAAGCGCGCGGATCGTGCGATCACAAGGGCGGTCGAGCATGCACGTGGCTACGTCACCGGCGGCACGCTGTTCGAGGAACTCGGCTTCTATCACATCGGCCCGATCGACGGCCACAATCTGGAACATCTGATCCCGGTCCTGAAAAATGTCCGAGACAATGGCGAAGGCCCGGTGCTCATCCATGTCGTCACCCAGAAGGGCAAGGGCTATGCGCCGGCGGAAGCCGCCGCCGACAAATATCACGGCGTCAACAAGTTCGACGTCATCACCGGCGCGCAGGCCAAGGCGCCGGCCAACGCACCGGCCTACACCAAGGTGTTCGCCGAAAGCCTGGTCCAGGAGGGCCGCGAGGACGACCGCATCGTCGCCGTCACCGCAGCCATGCCGAGCGGTACCGGCCTCGACCTGTTCGGCGAAGCGTTCCCGTCGAGGACCTTCGATGTCGGCATCGCCGAACAGCACGCGGTGACCTTCGCCGCCGGCCTCGCCACCGAAGGCTACAAGCCGTTCGCGGCCATCTATTCCACCTTCCTGCAGCGCGCCTACGACCAGGTCGTCCACGACGTCGCCATCCAGAAATTACCGGTGCGCTTTCCCATCGACCGCGCCGGCTTCGTCGGCGCCGATGGCGCCACCCATTGCGGCGCCTTCGACACCACCTTCCTGGCGACACTGCCGGGCTTCGTGGTGATGGCGGCGGCCGACGAGGCGGAGCTGCGCCACATGGTACGCACCGCGGCAAGCTATGATGACGGCCCGATCGCCTTTCGCTATCCGCGCGGCAATGGCGTTGGCGTCGACATGCCGGAGCGTGGCTCCGTGCTCGAAATCGGCAAGGGCCGCATCGTCAGGGAGGGCACCAAGGTAGCATTGCTGTCCTTCGGCACACGGCTGCAGGATTGCCTGATCGCCGCCGAGGAGCTAGGGGCTGCCGGGCTTTCCACCACGGTCGCCGACGCCCGTTTCGCCAAGCCGCTCGACGAGGATCTGATCCGGCGGCTGGCCCGCTCGCATGAGGTTCTGGTGACGGTGGAGGAGGGCGCCGTCGGCGGCTTCGCCAGCCATGTGCTGCAGTTCCTCGCCCATGAAGGCCTGCTGGAAAGCGGCCTGAAGGTGCGCCCGCTGGTGCTGCCCGACGTGTTTACCGAC
>NZ_RZPW01000872.1:0-2383 GCF_003998455.1 Mesorhizobium sp. M7A.F.Ca.CA.001.08.2.1
GGAGTGGCCGCATGGAAGGCGAGAGCAAAAAGACGGCACGTTCGGACCTCGACGAAGCCGCCCTCTACTTCCACAAGCACCCAAGGCCGGGAAAGCTCGAGATACAGGCGACCAAGCCGCTCGGCAATCAGCGCGACCTCGCGCTCGCCTATTCCCCCGGCGTCGCCGCCCCCTGCCTGGAAATCCGCGACGATCCGGCGACCGCCGCCGACTACACCGCACGCGCCAATCTGGTCGGTGTCGTCACAAACGGATCGGCCGTGCTCGGCCTCGGCAATATCGGCCCGCTGGCCTCCAAACCGGTCATGGAAGGCAAGGCCGTCCTGTTCAAGAAGTTCGCCGGCATCGATGTCTTCGACATAGAGATCGACGCGCCCGCTATCGAGCGCATGGTCGAGACGATCTCGGCCCTCGAACCGACCTTCGGCGGCATCAATCTCGAGGACATCAAGGCGCCGGAATGCTTCGAGGTCGAGGAACAGCTGAAGGCCCGCATGGGCATACCGGTGTTCCACGACGACCAGCACGGCACCGCCATCATCGTCGCTGCCGCCGTGCTCAACGGGCTGGAGTTCGCCGGCAAGACCATATCGGACATCAAGATCGTCACCTCCGGCGCCGGGGCTGCCGCCCTTGCCTGCCTCAACCTGCTGGTCTCGCTCGGCGCCAAGGTCGAAAACATCTGGGTCACCGACCGTTTCGGCGTCGCCTACAAGGGCCGCACCGATGAGATGGATCGTTGGAAAGACCCCTATGTGAAGGACACCGAGGCGCGCACGCTGGCCGACGTCATTTCGGGCGCCGACGTCTTCCTCGGCCTGTCGGCGGCAGGCGTACTGAAGCCGGAACTGCTCCAGCACATGGCGCCGAAGCCGCTGATCCTGGCGCTGGCCAACCCCAATCCGGAGATCATGCCGGAAATAGCGCGTGCAGCGCGTCCGGATGCGATGATCTGCACCGGCCGGTCCGATTTTCCCAATCAGGTCAACAACGTACTGTGTTTTCCTTACATTTTTCGCGGTGCGCTCGACTGCGGCGCCAGCGCCATCAATGAGGAGATGAAGATGGCGGCGGTGCGGGCAATCGCAGCGCTCGCACGCGAGGAACCTTCGGACGTCGCGGCCCGCGCCTATTCCGGCGAGACGCCGATCTTCGGCCCTGAATTCCTGATCCCTTCGCCCTTCGATCCGCGCCTGATCCTGCGCATAGCGCCCGCGGTCGCCAAGGCAGCCTGCGACACCGGCGTCGCGACGCGGCCGATCACCGACTTTGCCGCCTATATCGACAAGCTGAACCGCTTCGTCTTCCGCTCCGGCCTGGTAATGAAGCCGGTGTTCTCGTCCGCCAAGGCATCGAGCGCCAAGCGCGTCATCTATGCCGACGGCGAGGATGAGCGCGTGCTGCGGGCTGCCCAGGTGGTGCTCGAGGAAGGCATCGCCGAGCCGATCCTGATCGGCCGCCCGCACGTCATCGAAGTGCGCCTGAAGCGCTACGGCCTGCGCATCAAGCCCGGGGTCGATTTCGGCCTCATCAACCCGGAAGACGATCCGCGCTACCGCCACTATGTCGACCTTTTGATCGAACTCGCCGGCCGGCGTGGCGTGACGACGGAAGCCGCGCGCACCATGGTGCGCACCGACAACACGGTGATCGCAGCACTTGCGCTGAAACGCGGCGATGCCGACGCCATGGTCTGCGGCCTCGAAGGTCGATTCGAGCGGCATCTGCGCAACGTCACCTTGATCATCGGCCCCCGCGCCGGCATCAAGGACCACGACCTGTCGACGCTTTCCATGCTGATCTCGCAGCGCGGCATCATCTTTCTGACCGACACCCACGTCTCCGTCGACCCGACGGCGGAAGAAATCGCCGAGATGACGGTGCTGGCGGCGGAAGAAATCCAGCGCTTCGGCATCGAGCCGAAGGCAGCACTCTTGTCGCATTCCGATTTCGGCTCGCGCGATTCGCCCAGCGCCCTGAAGATGCGGCAAGCAGCGGCGATCCTGGCGCGCATCGCGCCTGACCTTGAATGCGATGGCGAGATGCATGCGGACACTGCTCTGTCGGAGCACCTGCGCCAGCGCGTCTATCCCCATTCGAGACTGAAGGGCGAAGCCAATTTGCTGGTGTTCCCCAACCTCGATTCGGCCAACATCACGCTGACGGCGCTCAGAACCATGACGGATGCGCTGCATGTCGGGCCGATCCTGCTCGGCACCGACATGCCGGCGCATATATTGACGCCGTCTGTCACCTCGCGCGGCGTCGTCAACATGACGGCGCTTGCCGTGGTCGAAGCCGCCCACAAGGCACAAGCGGTCGTCAATCTGGGCTGAACACGGATTTCGCGGTAAACTGCAGTTAACCGCGAACACGGTAGCCT
>NZ_RZPW01000873.1:0-2376 GCF_003998455.1 Mesorhizobium sp. M7A.F.Ca.CA.001.08.2.1
GGTTGATCTGCTGGCTGGCGTCGTTGTTGGAATCAGACACCTCGAAGCTGGACACCGTTCCGTCGGCGATCAGCCCGTCGACGAGACGCTTCAATTCCTTGGTCACCGTGACCCGCCACGGATTGCCCTGGTAGGATTCCGAGTGGCACCATTTCCACGGTTTCGGCGGCGCTGTGAAATTGTCCCAGGCCGAAGGCAGCACCTTCTGCGGCGCGCCGTCATATTGCGCCTTGAGTTCGGTTGGCAGCCCGCCGATGACGCCTTGCACATCCTGCGCAAAGGCGGTCGTTGCAAGCGAGGCAAGCGCGGTTGCGGCCAGCAGGCCGCGGATCATTCCTGTCATCTCGTTCTCCTCCGTTCGGTTTGGTTCAGGCTCCTCCACCGGCAGCGCCGGACACCTGCACCGGGGAACTCTCCCGAAACAGGCGATTGAGATCGGCAACAACCTGTCGGGCTTGATGCCGGGAGGTCATGCCGGAAAGGATGCGTTCGGATGCTGCTTGCTGGAAAGTCATGTAGCCGTCGTGGCGCGGCCGCACCCATGCACCCTCCAGCGTCGCGCGCGTATCCCGATAGAAGTCGCCGGTCGCTTCATTGACAGCCTGGTCCTCCCAGGCCGCTGCATGGCCGGGCTGGCCGCCGGCGGCGGCATAGGCGCCACGCTGGACATCGCCGCTCGCGACCCAATAGGCGAAGTCGATCGCGGCATCCCTGGCTTTGGAAAAGGCTGATACGGCTATGCCGGTGCCGCCAAGCGCCGAACCGACCGGACCGCCGGAACCGATGACCGGAACATCGGCAAAGGCCAGCCGGTTCGCCCGAAAGCCAGCCGTCGCATAGGAAACGTAACCATAGATCAGTGGCGCGCAGACGAACCTGGAACCGGCCTCCGCCATACGTTCGGAGACGGCAATCGGGTCCATCTCGAAACACGCGGGATCGACCAGCGCTGCGATCTCGCGCATTGCCTCGAAGACTTGGCTACCGATCTCCACATCGATCAGACCGTGGGACGGATCGGTCGTACAGGCATGCCCGAGATTGCCGGCAAGCGTGTAGAACACCATCAACACGTGAGGCGGCCGCAGCGGCAGCAGCACGCGGCCTTGCCGGGCGAGATCGAGCACCTCGCTCCAGCGCGCCGGCGGCGCCGCGAGCGCATCCGGACGCCATGCCTGGACCTGGGTTGCCGCATCGATCGGGAAAGCCCATTGCCGTCCTTGCCAGTTGTAGCTCGGATAGGACTGGCCGATGCTGCCCGAGGCAAGGGCCGTGCGTTCCGCCTCGCGTCCGGCGACATCCAGCGGCTCCAGGCAGCCTTCGGCCGTGATCTGGCCGACATGCGGATGGTCGATGACGATGAGGTCATAGGCGCGCGCCAGCTCTTCGACCGGGAAGGATTCGAAGTCCTGCAGCGAGCGCTTGTCCCATTCGATGGCAATACCGGTCTTCTGCTGCCACAGCGCCGAGCAGGCGACCATCGGATCATAGCCACGCGGATGGCTCCAGGTCATGCCTTTGAGCTTGGGCGAACTCACAGGCCGAACTCCGCGCGGATGGCGGCACTGTGCTCGCCGATGCGGGGCGCCGCCCGATCGGCCTTGGCTCTTATGCCATCGACCCGGAGCGGCGAACTGGTGGTGAGGATCGAGACATCGTCCTCGCGCGTCACAGTCTGCAGCATGCCGAGGGAATGGAACCCTTCGCTCGCCAGCATCTCCGGCCAGGTCAGCACTTTGGCGCACCAGATGTCGGCCGGCTCGAGGATATCAAGCCACTCGTCGATCGTCTTGGTGGCGATCCGCTGTGCGATGATCGCCTTGATGTCGTCACGCGCGGTGAACCACGACGCAGGCTTGTCGCGATAGGGTGCGAGTTCGCTGAGCGACAGGAGATCGGCCAGCTTGGGAATCGGCGTCATGGCGATGGCGAGGTATCCGTCCTTGGCCGGGTAAACACCGTAAGGCGCCGACAGATAGGCATGCGCGCTGCGGAAGCTGGAGCGCCTGGGCAGCCGGCGGCCGTCATTGAGATGCGTCGTCAGCACCTCGAACTGGAAATCGACCAGCGCTTCCAGGAGACTGGTTTCGATATGGCTGCCCTGGCCGGTGATGCCGCGCCGCACGAGTGCGGCCAGAATGCCCTGCGCGCAGGCGGCACCGGCCAGCATGTCGCCGATGGCAAGACCGAACGGCACCGGCCCTTGGTCCTCATCGCCGTTCAGCCACATCACGCCGGAGCGCGCCTGCGCCAGCAGGTCTTGGCCGGGTCTCTTGACCCATGGTCCGTCTTCGCCATAGCCGCTGATCGAGGCATAGACCAGCCGCGGATTGATCTTGCGGACCGCCTCATAGTCCAAGCCGAGCCGCTCGATGA
>NZ_RZPW01000874.1:0-2374 GCF_003998455.1 Mesorhizobium sp. M7A.F.Ca.CA.001.08.2.1
AGCCATAACCCGATCTTTCGCCAGATCGGCAATCTCATCGACACCGGGCTGAAATTCTCGCTGGAGGCGACGGCGGTGATTTCGCTCGACCGGCGCATGGAGGCCGTGGCGGCGCACCGCGAGGTGGTCGAGGCGCTGCGTATGCGCAATGCCGATGCCGCGCGTGGGGCGGCAAACAAGATCCTCGACCTCGCGGCGCGCGACCTCGTCAGCGCCAAGAAACTCAAAAGCAACTGAGACTGCGCATGAAAATCATCTCGCTCACCACCTACATCGTTCCGCCGCGCTGGCTGTTCCTGAAGATCGAAACCGATGCCGGCGTCACCGGCTGGGGCGAGCCGGTGGTCGAAGGCCGGGCGCTGACCGTCGAGGCGGCGGTCAAGGAGCTTGGCGATTATCTCATCGGCAAGGATCCTCGGCTGATCGAGGACCACTGGACGGTGATGCACCGCGGCGGTTTCTACCGCGGCGGCCCGATCCTGATGAGCGCCATTGCCGGGATCGACCAGGCACTGTGGGACATCAAGGGCAAGGCGCTCGGCGTGCCCGTGCACGAACTGCTCGGCGGCAAGCTGCGCGACTCGATCAAGGTCTATTCCTGGATCGGCGGCGACCGCCCGGCGGAGGTCGCGGCCGGCGCCAGGGAAATGGTTGCGCGCGGTTTCCTGGCGCTCAAGATGAACGGTACCGAAGAACTGCAGATCGTCGACAGCCATGACAAGATCGACGCCGCTGTCGAACGCGTCGCCATGGTGCGCGAGGCCGTCGGGCCAAACATCGGCATCGCTGTCGATTTTCATGGCCGCGTGCACCGGCCGATGGCGCGTGCGCTCGTCAAGGAACTCGAACCCTATAGGCTGATGTTCATCGAGGAGCCGGTGCTCAGCGAAAACCGCGAGGCGCTGAAGGAGATCGCCGCGCTTGGCTCGACGCCGATCGCGCTCGGCGAGCGGCTCTATAGCCGCTGGGACTTCAAGTCCGTGTTCGAGGAAGGCGTCGTCGACATCATCCAGCCCGACCTGTCGCATGCCGGCGGCATCACAGAATGCCGCAAGATCGCGGCGATGGCGGAAGCCTATGATGTCGCGGTCGCGCCGCATTGCCCGCTCGGGCCGATCGCGCTTGCCGCGTGCCTGCAGCTCGACGCGGTCAGCTACAACTGCTTCATCCAGGAGCAGAGCCTCGGCATCCACTACAACGCCGCCAACGACCTGCTCGACTATGCCGCCAACAAGGATGTCTTCCGCTACGAGGATGGTTATGTCGCCATTCCCGACGGCCCGGGCCTGGGTGTCGAGATCGACGAGGATTATGTCAAGGAACGCGCCAGGGAAGGCCACCGCTGGCGCAACCCGATCTGGCGCCACAAGGACGGTTCCTTCGCCGAGTGGTGATCCGGGCTGGCTTTCAGACTCCAAGCGCTCCATGAATAGTGAAGACTTTGTCCGGCGAGCAGTTGCTCTCGAGAAATGGCTCGTTCGTTCGGTTTGATCGAGGGGCTTTCAGCGGCGTTGCCGAATTGACCATCAAACGCAGATGACCGCAGTGCGGCACATTCATCGGCTGCGAATTGCAGAGGGACTGTTTGGTGGAGCCAATCGGGATCGAACCGACGACCTCTTGAATGCCATTCAAGCGCTCTCCCAACTGAGCTATGGCCCCACTTCCGGCAGTCAACCGGCGCCGTTTCCGGCGAAGAGATCCGGCGCGGGTTGGAGACCGCGCCGTTAGTGCAGGCGGCTTCTAACCCCGCCCTTCTCAGATATCAAGCCTTCGAGAGCCGCTTTTTCTTCACAGACCACGAAAGCCCGCAAACGCCCGCTTTCAAGGCCGATCAGACCTCGTCGTCGTCGTCGCCAACGCCGATCATGTCGGCAACGTCGTCATCTTCTTCCTCTTCGTCGGCGAGGAAGGTGTCGTCCTCGTCGTCGCCGAGATCGACGTCGTCCTCATCGTCGCCAAGATCCGGCAGGTCGTCGCCCTTGACGTCCTCGTCGGCCTCTTCGAGCGAGACGACCTCAACGCCTTCTTCTTCCTCGGCGTCCACTTCCTTCTCGGCCACTTCCTCTTCCTCCTCGAGAGCGGCAATCTTGCCTTCCTCGAAATAGGAACGCGGATAGGTCTTGCCGGTGTAGGGCGAGACGATCGGGTCCTTGTTCAGGTCGTAGAATTTTCGGCCCGTCTCCGGGTCGATACGTTTTGTGCCAAGTTCGGTTTTTGCCACGGCAAGCCTCGTCAATAAAAGAGTGGTCCCCTTAACCACAGTTTGCAGCGCTGTCAAAGCGAAAAGCCGGCGTCACAAAACCATGCATTGAAAGGCCTCGCGTGAAGTGACGACCATGGGGATGACCATTTCGGCCCACCGTGGTACGAG
>NZ_RZPW01000875.1:0-2374 GCF_003998455.1 Mesorhizobium sp. M7A.F.Ca.CA.001.08.2.1
GTCGCGGAACGGCGGATGCTGGATGGCGAGATTGCCGCCGTCGTAATCGTTCTGCACATCGACGACGATCAGCGCCCGGCGGGGCGCGGTGTTGGCTGGGTCAGACATGGTGTTTCCTTTCCGGCTTGAATTCGATGGATGGAAGATAGGCGGGCTGCCAGACAGCCGAAAGTGGCCCGATTGACATCATTCGAAAGAATTGGGACAATCCGCATTCAACCGCTGGAAGCACCCATGAACGACCCGATCATTGCCGTCCTCGCCTTCGACGGCATCAGCCCGTTCCATCTTTCCGTACCGTGCCTGGTCTTCGGCGAGGACAGGACGGCGCTTGGCCTGCCGCGCTTCGACTTCCGCATCTGCGCGGTCAAGGCCGGCCCGATCCATACCGAAGCCGGGCTGACAATTGCCGCGCCGCATGGGCTCGAAGGGCTCGACGGCGCCGATATCGTCATCATCCCGAGCTGGCATCATCTGAGCGAACCGGTATCGCCGCTGCTGATGGAAGCGCTGCGCCATGCGCACCAACGCGGCGCCTTGATTGTCGGCCTGTGCCTCGGCACCTTCGCCATTGCAGCGGCCGGGCTGCTTTCGGGCCGACGTGCCGCGACGCACTGGGCCTATTGCGAACAATTGCAAACACTCCATCCCGACATCGCTGTCGATGCCGCGGTGCTCTACGTCGACAATGGCGATGTCGTGACCTCGGCCGGCGTCGCCGCCGGCCTCGACTGCTGTCTCCACATCGTGCGCGCCCGCTATGGCGCGGAAGCAGCACTGCGGCTCGCCCGCCAGATCGTGCTTTCTCCGCACCGGCAGGGTGGGCAGGCACAGTTCATCGAGCATCCGGTGGCAAGAAGCGCGGACGCCGACCGCTTCACCCAGGCCCTCGACGCGGTTCGCGCGACGCTTGGCGAGGCGCATAGCCTGGACCGCGTCGCCGAGGCCGCCGGCCTGACCCGCCGCACCTTTACCCGTCGCTTTCAGAAATCGATCGGCGCCAGCTTTGGCGATTGGCTGACCAGCCAGCGGATCGAACTGGCGCAGCGTTTGCTGGAAGCGACGGAGAAATCGATGGACATGATCGCCTTCGAAGCCGGCTTCGGCAGCGCCACCTCGTTGCGTCAGCATTTTGCCGCGAGACTGAGGACATCGCCGGCGCAATACCGGCGCGAGTTTTCCAGGCGAGGCGATCAGGAAGAGCGCATGACGTATGTCCTGTCGTCCTGACCTGTTCAGCCCCGCTTGACCGGCCGCGCCGGATTGCCGATCACCGTGGCGTTCGCCGCCACGTCGCGCGTCACCACCGCACCGGCGCCGACGGTGGCGCCTTCACCGATGCTGACGCCGCCAAGGATGACGGCTGAGCCGCCGATCCAGGCATTGGCGCCGATCTCAATCGGTCGGGCGATCTCCAGTCCGGCCTGCCGCCCACTGGCCTCCTTGTGGTGCTCGGCGCAGTAGATCTGCACGTTCGGGCCGAGCAGCGTTGCCTTGCCGATGCGCACGCTCGCCGTGTCGAGGATGGTGCAGCCGGCATTGAGAAACACGCCGTCGCCGAGAAAGATGTTGAAGCCATAGGCGCAGTGGAACGGCGCCTCGATACGGGCGCCCTCGCCGGCTCTTCCCAGCAGTGCCTTCAGAGCCGGCCCGAGATTGCCGCGTTGACGAGGCGGCAGCAAGTTGTGCTCGAACACCGCATCGCGCGCTATCATCCGCAACGACTCCAGTTCGTCATCGAGGCAGGTATACCATTCGCCGGCCACCATCTTCACGCGCTCGCTCTCAGCCATGATGCGGTCTCCAGTTCACGTCCTTGCAAAGCACAAGTGCAGCCAAAAGCGCCGATGCCAGTACTGGTCAAATATTGGACCTATGGTAGCCTGTGACTCAAGGCCGTCTTGGCCCGTGATCGAGGGGGATCGACCATGCTCTACATTCTGGCACTTCTGATCGGCGTCATTGCCGGTCTTCGCGCCATGACGGCGCCGGCCGCCATTGCCTGGGGCGCTTATCTCGGCTGGCTGACGGTTGCCGGCACTTGGGCGAGCTTCATGAGCCATTGGGCGGCTGTCGGCATCTTCACCATCCTGGCCATCGTCGAGCTGGTCACCGACCAGTTGCCGTCGACGCCGAGCCGTAAAGTACCCCAGCAGTTCGGCGCCCGTATCGTTACGGGCGCTTTCACCGGCGCGGTGATCGGCGCCACCGGTGGCGCCACCATCGGCGGCCTGATCGCGGGGGCCATCGGCGCTGTCATCGGCACGCTGGGCGGCGCCGAAGCTCGCGGCCGGCTCGCGGCCGCCTTCGGCAAGGATCCGCCCGCCGCCTTTATCGAGGACGCGGTGGCGATCATCGGCGGCCTGCTGATCGT
>NZ_RZPW01000876.1:0-2371 GCF_003998455.1 Mesorhizobium sp. M7A.F.Ca.CA.001.08.2.1
CGACCGCGGCCAGCGGTAAGCCAACGCGGACTTCAGGTTCCCTGTTCGCGCGCCACCGCCTGCCAGCCGATATCGCGGCGGCAGAACCCGTCCGGCCAGTCGATGCGGTCAAGCGCGGCATAGGCTCGTTTCTGCGCCTCGCCGACCGTGCTTCCCGTCGCCGTGACGTTGAGGACGCGGCCGCCATTGGCAACCAGCGCGCCGCCATTGATGGCGGTACCGGCATGGAATATCTGGACGCCGTCGCTTGCCGCGTCTTCGACGCCGCGGATGACCGAGCCTTTTTCCGGCGTGCCGGGATAGCCTCTCGCCGCCATCACCACGGTCAATGCCGCCTCGTCGCGCCAGCGCACCGAAGTATGTGCCAACTGGCCGTCGGTTGCCGCGTTGAGCAGGACCAGCAGATCATCCTTCAGCCGCATCATCAGCACCTGGCATTCCGGATCGCCGAAGCGGGTGTTGTATTCGATCAGTCTTGGCCCCTTGTCGGTGATCATCAGCCCGGCAAACAGCACGCCGGAGAAAGGCGCGCCCAGTTCGGCCATGCCGCGCATGGTCGGCTCGATGATCTCACGCATGGTGCGCTCGACCAGTTCCGGCGTCATCACCGGTGCCGGCGAATAGGCCCCCATGCCGCCAGTGTTCGGACCGGTGTCGCCGTCGCCGACGCGCTTGTGATCCTGCGCGGTGCCGAAGGGCAGTGCGGTGGTACCGTCGCAGAGGCAGAAGAAGCTCGCCTCCTCGCCGGTCATGAATTCCTCGACCACAACTTCCGCGCCGGCGGCGCCGAAGGAACCATCGAAGCAGGCATCGAGTGCTGCCTGTGCTTCACTGAGCGTCATGGCGACGGTGACGCCCTTGCCGGCAGCGAGCCCGTCGGCCTTGATGACGATCGGCGCCCCGGTCTTTTCGACATAGGCTTTGGCCGAGGCCAGATCACTGAAACGGCCATAGGCGGCGGTCGGGATGTTGTAGCGGGCGCAGAGGTCCTTGGTGAAACCTTTCGAGCCTTCCAGCTGTGCCGCTGCCTTGGAGGGACCGAAGACGCGGATATTTTCGGCGCGCAGATCGTCGGCAATGCCGGCGACCAGCGGGCCTTCCGGACCGACCACGACGAGGTCGATTTTTTTCTCCCGGCAGAATGCGGTGACCGCGGCGTGATCGGCGATGTCGAGCTTGACCAGTTCGGCCTCGCCGCCAATGCCCGGATTGCCGGGGGCGGCATAAAGCTTCGTCAGCAGCGGCGATGCGGCGATCTTCCAGGCGAGCGCATGTTCGCGGCCGCCGGAGCCGAGAAGAAGAACGTTCATGGCCACCTCTTGATGCTAACCCTTGAAGAGCACCCGCTATTGCTCTCTGGGCGACGGGTCAAGGCATCAGGGTGTTTTGATGGAAATTGCGCACGGGACGTTACCCCCGAATATGGGCGCCGAATACCAGCACCCTTGTTCTGGACCCTGCTCAGCGCTGGTAGACGACAGGAAACCAATCCTCGCGCAGTCTCTGCCCCGGCTGCATGCCGTGGCCATGATAGGGCGGCGAGGTGCGCCCCGGCCGCTCGATGTAGCGCGCATCGTCGCCGACCCAGCGCAGCGACAGCGCTCGGCGCCGCGCCGCTGTCATGTTGCCGCGCGCGCCATGCGCGGTCCTGAAGTCGAACAGGATGGCGTCGCCCGGCTCCATTTCCCATTCGAGCACCTTCATCGAAGGGTCCTTGTCGGGATCGGGCACCGGCAGATAGTCGCCCTCGCCGGCATAGAAATTGCTATCGTCGAGCCAGCGCACCGGCAGGATCATCTTGTCCCATTTGTGCGAGCCGGCGATCAGCCGCAGCGTCGCCTCTTTCACCGGGTCGATGGGTATCCAGAAGCTCACCGTCTGTTGGCCATCGACGAAATAGTAGGGGATGTCCTGATGCCAGGGCGTCGGCTTCTGCGTGCCGGGTTCCTTCACCAGCACATGATCATGGAAGAACTGCGCGGTGCGCGACTGCATCACCGCCGCCGCCAGTTCGGCGGCGGGTGAGTCCCGTACCAGGCTGACGAATTCGGGGATGCGCTCCCAGTTGCAGTAGTCATCGAAGAAACTACCGCGACCGTTGGCTATGTCGGATGCGGTGGCGCTGCGGTTCTGCATGTTGCGTTCGATGCCGGCGGCAATCGTGTCGACCCAGCCCTTGAAGGCGCCGCGAATGCAAACAGCGCCGTCACGCTGATAGTCGGCAATCGTGGACGCGCCGATCCTGGTGGCGTCGAGGGTGGCAGTCCGGGAAGCCATGGCGTTCTCCTCTTGGAATAAAGCCACTATCGCAACATCTATTCATTCGGTAAAATAATAACTTTCGATCTGACATATAGAGTGCCTCTATGAG
>NZ_RZPW01000877.1:0-2365 GCF_003998455.1 Mesorhizobium sp. M7A.F.Ca.CA.001.08.2.1
CCGGAGTCGAGGTTCAGGTAAGTCTTGTCAACAGACCTTCACCTACGTCGAAGCCGGAGGCACCGGTGTCGTCGATCGAGACACTCTCATCAGTAGGCCTTGACGACAATTCGGCGCGAGAACTCGCCAGCCGTTGCCTCTGGCTCGACGAGGCCAGTTTCGCGCCAAGCGATTTCGACATGGACAATAAGCGAAAAGAAGCAGCTGTCGCGGCCGAAGAACTGTCGGTTCGGCAGGACGGATGGGACGCGATCGGAAACGATCTGCCGGGTATGCCTGCTTGGAATGTCACACTTGAACAGTGCCAATCCCAATGCGAAGCAGATCGCCGCTGCTTAGCACTCACCTACGACAAGAAACACGCCGCCTGTTTCATGAAGAGTAACGGGTCAATTTTGGTTAGGAGTCCCGACGCAGTGATGGCGGCGAAAGGAGCAATCAAGGCGAATCTCCAGTATTCCAGCCTCGTTTTCGGCAAGGACACGGTAGTAGTTGGGGGCGCTTACGCGAATGTGCGCAGCGGCTATGCCGACTGCGTATTGGCCTGCGCCGCTGATCAGAGATGTCTAGGCTTCAATTTTGACGGTCCGAACAAGATGTGCGCTATGCTCGACAACGTGACCTCATCGTCTCCCTTCAAGGGCGTGACTTCGGGCGTTAAGGCCACCCGCAGTTGAATTGGCACCGGTCCGAAAAGTGCGCAGAGAACAAGCCGTGACCGACAATGACTCAAACATGCTCACCAAAGAAAAATCTCCTAAACCCTCACCTTGTCGCCGATGGATGAGCGGTTTCGGGTGACGGTAAGGTTGTGCCGAAGGTCGATGTGAGACGCGAAACCCTCATTGAAAACGGCCGCTTTGCTGCCTCGAGGTCGGGCGCGGACGCAACCCCCACCCGCCAGCTGCAGGTATGGCCTTACGTCGCAAACTATTGGCTTTAGAAGCAGCGCATCGGGCTTCATTGACGATGCGACCATCACCATATGGTGATCCATAGCCTTCCAAAAAGAGAGAAGCTCGCTCTGGCGCGGTCGCACTCGGCCGTCAGCTGGCAATAGGCTGCTGAGTTTTCCGAGGTGTTCTGAACTGATGGCCTGATTAACCAAGTCATGAAGCTCGCTGCTGTTAATCGCGCCGATGGCCTGCTTCTCGCGGTGACTTAGGTTTATCAGCCCCATCTCGCTCTCCGTCCGCATAGACACCGTCACGTTCAACGCATTTGAGGTATCTGACAACACTCTTTTACGAGAAGGGCACCCAGAAGATGGTGGCTAAAGGTCAGATGACACCTTGTGCCACTATCGTCCTTGACCCGATGAGGTTGAGAGCCCGTCGACCGGCTGCTGCGCTTCATCGCCACGCACGCGCAGGTACCCTGCCACCGCGCACCGATACCGAAAAGTGAGGCCTTGTTTGCCCCCCCTTGCTACCGCGTTGCCCGGCGAACGGCCCGGCGGATGACCTCGCTCGAATCTGGATCGGGGTGCTCGCCACCGCCTTTCCATTCATCAGAAACCAGCCATTCTTCAAAGTAGAATAGCCATGTCGCAATCCATGGAATGAAGGTCTGGTCCAGGCGCATCGACCCCACCCACTCATGCGCTTTGGGCAGGTGCAGGCAGAGTCGGAGTGGATCGTGGTAGACGTGCGGCAATTTCTTTTCGCCAGCAAGAAGCTGAATGTCCGGTTCCAGCACCACAGCCTTCGCTGATCCGCCTCGCTCGTAGCTCAGTCGGACGCGATACTCCCGACTTAAGGGCGTGGGACGAACGAGATATTCCCAGGTCAGTCCTTTTGCATTCAACACGCCGTCACCCGCACAGATCGGGTTCGCTCGCAGGAACAAGAACTGCTGTGCCGGCGTGAGATCAGGACGGGTTGACCAGTTCATCATTCACCGAAGTACGTGTTCTTCGGCACAGCGGTCGCCGCGGCGCTGTTGGTCAACGTAAGACCGACCATAGGCGTAACAAAAAGCTTCTGCGACGCACGCGCGCCTGAAACCTGTTCCGTGCGGGCATCCATGACGCGCGCCACAACGGTCTTGCCGTAGGAATCGCCGAGTTTCTTGGTGATGCGGTCGAGGCCTTCGAGTTCAGCCAGGTTCTCAAAGTCTGCGAGCGCCTTCGCGTGCCAGGCAGAAAAGGCAGTGGCTCTTTGCGGCTCCTTGTTCCAGCGCTCGGCGAAATTCTCACCGACGGTCGTTTCGTTTGCGACTACATACATCAGCTTGCCGTTCACGAACGGCCGATCGATGAAGTGAGGCATCATCCGGATTGTTGCGATGACGACGTCTAGTTCGGAGTCAAAGGTGAATGTGTTTACGCAACACTCGTAGGCTTGCGCCGCTAGCGTCGTAATGA
>NZ_RZPW01000878.1:0-2364 GCF_003998455.1 Mesorhizobium sp. M7A.F.Ca.CA.001.08.2.1
ACTTTTTCATTGTGCGTTTGGCGAAATCGGCCGAGAATGGCGCCATGGAAACCACCGAAAAACGCCAGCGCGGCCGGCCGCGCGCTTTCAATGGGCCCTCGGAGGCCAGTTCGGTGCAGTCGCTCGATCGGGCGCTGCGGATCCTGGCCATTGTCGCGGAAGGCAGCGGCCTGTCGCTGAGCGAGATATCGGCGCAGAGCGGGCTTGCCGCCTCCACCGCCTACCGCATGCTGACGACGCTGCAAAACCACGGAATGGTCGAATTCGACACATCAGACCAGTTGTGGTCGATCGGCGTCGAGACCTACCGCATGGGCGCGGCCTTCCTGCGCCGCCGCAAGCTGGTCGACCGCGCGCGTATCGTCATGCAAGAGCTGATGGAGAGAACCGGCGAGACCGCCAATCTCGGCGTCGCCGAGGACGATTGCGTGGTCTTCGTCAGCCAGGTCGAGACGCATCAGGCGATCCGCGCCTTCTTCCGGCCGGGCACGCGCAGCCCCTTCCATGCGTCCGGCATCGGCAAGGCGGTGCTGGCGCATCTCGAGCCGGAGCGCGTCGGAACCATCCTGCGCAAGGCAGGCCTGCAGCGCTTCACCGACAGGACGCTGTCCGACATTTCGGCGCTTGCCCACGATCTGGCGCGGATCAAGCTGCGCGGCTGGTCGGTCGACGACGAGGAGCGGCACCCCGGCATGCGCTGCGTGGCAGCCGCCATCTTCAACGAATTCGGCGAGCCGATCGGCGGCGTTTCGGTGTCGGGACCGACGGTGCGGGTGACGCCGGAGCGGCTGGCCGAGATCGGCCCGCTGGTGCGCGATGCGGCAGCCGAGGTGACCAGGATGATCGGTGGCGTGCGAGCCGGCTGATCAGCCCGCCCCGGGCAGCGCGCTCCTGGTCGCGATATCGAAGAAATCGAGAAGGATGGCCATGCCGACGCCGCAGGCGGTGAATATCAGGCCGGCCATGAAGATGCGGTTGGCGCGTTCATAGATGCGCCGCTGCAGGCATTTCGTGTCGAGCAGCAGCGAGAGCGCCCGCATCTGCAAGGCAATGCCGGCCAGGATCGGCAGGACGGCGACAAGGTGGTAGGTCTGCCACGGGATCGGGTTGGCGGCCCAATGGGTGATGAAGCCCAGCGAAAACGCCAGCAGGATGCCGACGGTGGTGACGGTGCCGTTGCGGAAAACCGTTTCGACCAGGTCTTCCCTGGGGTCCTGCTCGTCCAAGGGTCTCTCCCCGCGTTCGCGGTCCAGGATAGACGCTCGGAAAATCTCTGTACACTGTCCGATCTGTCGCCGGACCAATCCCTTCAGTTCTGCGCTGAATCGGCCGATGGAGCACGCACCGCTACCATCCAGACAACAGAAGAGGGGCTCGCATGGGCCCCTCTGTTGCTGAACGGGTCCTCCCCTCAGAGACGGCAATAGTGGCGGTATCCGTCGTGGCCGAGATAGGTATCGGAGTCCGCGTCGTAGCTGGCATAGCGATCGTAGCAACGGCGGACATGCCACGAGCCACCGCCTTCGTCGACATAGACGGTGCGCGGCTGGGCGAGCAGGCTGCCGAGGACGAAGCCGCCGACGCCGGCAGCAATGCCGATGCCGATTTCGCGGTTGTGGTGATGGCTGTGGGCGGCCGAAGGCTGCACGGTGCCGGCCAGCGTGGCGGCGGCGACGGCGGTGGCGATAAGGCCGGAAACGAGTGTGTTCTTGAACATGACGATCTCCTTGCTTCGTTGACCGAGGCGATCCATCCGCCTCTTGATCATCTGTCGTCGCAGCCAGGAAAAAGGTTCGAACTTTTTTGATTTTTCTGAGATCCGGGAAATCGGATGGACCGAGGTCCACGCTGACGGCGACTGGAAGAGATTGGAGAGGACGTTGATGCGGCCAATCTCCCCCACTTGCTGGGGCTACGCCATGCACATACCCGCTATGACTGGGGTGACTAATCGGCCCGAGGCCGATTGCCGCGTGGGTCCCCCAATCCGTCGCTGCTTCGCAGCGCTACCTTTCCCCCCCCGGAGGGAAAGGTAAGGAGCGTTGCTGGGCGAGCGTTGACGGCAAAAGCTTGGCGCCTTCCCTCTACCCCGTCGATCGGGGGAGCGGTGGCTCGGCGAAGCCGAGACGGAGCGGGACCAGCGCCGCATAGGCAATTCATGCGCCAAGCTGCCATGCACTCTATCGCCAAAGAGCAGTTGCTTGGAAATGTGTGCATGCCGTAGCTTGCCGGGGATCAGCAGCTTTGCCGCCCTACTTCACAAGGTGATCGCCGAACGCAAAAAGGGCGGCCGAAGCCGCCCTCTTGGGGAATTGGGTCCCTCCATCAAAGGAAAATGATCACCCTGCCGTGCCTGTGGTGATG
>NZ_RZPW01000879.1:0-2360 GCF_003998455.1 Mesorhizobium sp. M7A.F.Ca.CA.001.08.2.1
TGTCGAAGCCGTTAAGGGCTATGTGGCCACGGCTCACGAGCAGTCCGTGACCAGCTTCCTGATGAACATCATCCCGTCAACGATTGCCAGTGCCTTCGCGGAAGGCGACATCCTGCAAGTCTTGTTCTTCTCGGTCTTGTTCGGCATTGCTCTGGCGATGACCGGAGAGACGAGCAGGCCGGTCGTTACCTTTCTCCAGGCGCTCACCGCCCCCATTTTTAAGCTCGTCGGCATTCTGATGAAGGCTGCACCCATCGGCGCCTTCGGCGCTATGGCCTTTACGATCGGCAAATACGGAATCGGTTCGGTGGCCAACCTCGCGATACTGGTCGCGACGTTCTATCTGACCGCCTTCCTCTTCGTGTTCGGGGTTCTCGGCGTGGTCTGCCGCTGCAACGGCTTCTCGATCTTTTCTCTTGTCCGCTACATCAAGGACGAGCTGCTGCTTGTCCTGGCAACGTCCTCCTCGGAGGCCGCGCTGCCCTCGCTCATGGAGAAGATGGAGAAGGCCGGCGCCGCGCGTTCGGTCGTAAGTCTCGTCATCCCTACTGGATACTCATTCAATCTGGACGGCACCAATATCTACATGACGATCGCCGCCCTCTTCATCGCGCAGGCGACGAACACAGATTTGTCAATTGCCGATCAGATCCTCCTGCTGCTAATTGCGATGCTTTCCTCGAAGGGTGCGGCAGGCGTCACCGGCGCCGGCTTCATCACATTGGCCGCTACTCTGTCTGTCGTGCCGAGTGTTCCCGTTGCCGGAATGGCTCTAATTCTTGGCGTGGACCGCTTCATGTCGGAATGCCGCGCGCTGACGAATTTAGTCGGTAATGCGGTGGCATCGCTCGTTGTCGCTCGCTGGGAAGGCGAATTGGACCAGTCCCGGATGGAAGCCGCTTTCCGCGGTTAGGGTTACATCAAACGGGCTCCCCGCAAGCAAGCAATAGCGCGACGTGTAAGTCACGGCCTTCACAGCAGTCGAATTGCCGGCCTCCAAAGAGCGCTGGAAATAGTGTACTAACGCGGAGAGTAATACAACACCATGAAGCCCCTAAGCAAACGAACGGTTCACGGAAACTCATCTGGGTCCGCATGGAGCGCTGTTCGTCGAATGCGTTATCAACCGTGGGGTGTGGTAACTATTTCAGCTTGCCGCCCCAAGCCGTCGCGGGATCGCACCGGATGACGGAGGACCGGCCGATCAGAATCGCTAGGGGAAAGCGCGTCACAATTGCCGATCTCGCCCGCGAAGCCGGAGTCAGCGTAGCAACAGTCGATCGGGTTCTGAACGTCCGCCTTCCGGTGCGAGAGGAGACCGCCCAGCGGGTCCATGCGGCCGCGCACGCGATCGGCTATCATGCTGCCGGTCTCATCAAACAGCGCTTGCAGCAGCACCTGCCGCACTACAAGCTGGGCTTCATCTTGAGAAAACCTGCCCACGATTTTTACCAAGATTTCGCTCGCAATATTGAAGAGTCGGTCAGTATGGCTAAATCCTTCCACGGCCTTCCGATCATCGAGTTCGCGCAGTCACATTTGCCGCGTGACCTGCTCCCGCTTCTTAAGGACCTTGGAAGCCGCTGCCAGGCGATCGCCATGGTGGCGGCCGATCACCCGAAAATCACAGCATCAGTCGAGGAGCTCAAGGCGAAAGGTATCCCGGTATTTTCGCTGTTATCCGACTTCGCCGATGGCGTGCGCGAGGGCTACATCGGCCTCAACAACAGCAAGGTCGGACGGACTGCCGCTTGGGTGTTTTCCAAGGCCGCAAAACGGCCCGGCAAGGTGGCGGTGTTTGTCGGAAGCCATCGCTTCCAGGCGCATGCGACGCGGGAAACGGCCTTTCGTGCCTATTTTCGTGAGAACGCGCCCAAATTCGAGGTGCTTGATCCGCTCGTGAACCTTGATGAACGGCAGCTCACTTACGAAAAATTGCTGGATCTTATGCAGCGGGAACCAGAGCTCGTCGGCTTCTATATGGCCGGCGGGGGTATAGAGGGAGCAATTTCCGCGCTCCGAGAAGAGGGGAGCGGTCAGGATCTCGTCGCGATCGTGAGTGAAATGACGCCGCAGTCACGTGGGGCGCTTGCGGATGACATCTTGACGATGGCGGTCGGCACGCCAATGCGCCGACTTTGCCAGGAGCTGATAATGGCAATGGAGCGGGCCATCAAAGCCGGCGTCGCGGAGAGCCCGGGGCAGACATTTCTGCCGTTCGACATTTATCTTCCGGAAAATATTTGACCTTGATGGATTTCTATCATGAGCGCCCATTTTCCTTTCACCGATGAAAGGAAAGCTCGATTGACTCGGCCGTCTCTGTCCGATCTGTGAACCGGCGTGGTTCCGTCTTGAAA
>NZ_RZPW01000087.1:0-12754 GCF_003998455.1 Mesorhizobium sp. M7A.F.Ca.CA.001.08.2.1
ATCTTGCCGGGTCTCTGGTCACAGGCTGGGGATTTGTGTTGAGCAATCTGGCCGAGAGCGGCGTGTTTGTCGGCATTCGATACCTTGTTTTGTTGCTTGGCTCCGAGACCCATCTCGGTGTCTTCTCGTTTTGTGTCGATCTTTCACAACGGTCTGTCGGCTTCTTCATGAATGCGGCCAGCTTCGTTTTCGTGCCAAGGGCGTTTCTCAGTGCCGCAAATGGAAACGTCAGGGAGTTTCGGCGCGGACTGTTCGAAGGAGCGGCCATCGCACTCATTTTTGCGGCTGCGGCTGCGGCCGGAATAGTTGGCCTGTTTTTCTCGGGCCATGCCTCCGGATGGCTGGGGAAGTCTTTTGATCCTGCGGTGTTCGGGATCGTTTCTTGTGCTGTTCTGGTCAACAGGACGAAAAAAGTGATCATCGACCCGTTTGCGCTTCGGTCGAACAAAGCGATGACGTTGACTTATTCCTACGCGATAGGGGCGTTGGCTTGCTGTTGTCTGGCGGCATTGGGCCTTTGGTGGCGGGTGCCGCTTGGCAGTGAAATGGCATTTTTGTTCGGATATGTCGTTGCCGCGGCCTGTTCCTTTTTCGCATTGAGGAATGTGATTGCAGACCAAGGGCCTGGTGCGAAACAGCGCACGGTTTTGATGGTCGGGCTGGATGCCAGAAATGAATGAGAAGAAAGCATTTTACGACGAGAAAAACAGGCGCATCGTCCATGTCGGCACGGTGGCCGATGACGACTATTGGGATTCTCACTGGGCCGACGGGATTGTCTTGAGGCCGGATCGCTTTGTCGTTGAAACCACCAAGCGATATCTGACCGGATCGGCCAAGGTCCTGGACGCTGGATGTGGCTTGGCCAATACGGTCCATGGCCTCCACCAGGCAGGCTTTTCCGCCTACGGGATCGACTTCGCGCAGAAGACCGTGGGGATGGTGAACCGTGCCGCGCCCCATTTGCAAGTGACCGTGGGGGATGTTCGAGCAACGGGCTTCGCGGACGAATTCTTCGATGGGGTGTGGTCCCTGGGGGTGATCGAGCATTTCTTCGACGGTTACGATGAGATCGCATTGGAGATGAGGCGCATCATCCGGTCAGGAGGAGTTGCCTTCGTGACAGTGCCGAGCATTTCTCCTCTCCGACAGTTGAAGATCAGAATGGGTCTCTATCCCAGGTTTTCAGGTGAACAGGCCGGATTTTACCAGTTCGTTCTTGGGCCGTCTTCGATTGTTTCCAGTTTCGAACAGCACGGCTTCAAACTTCTGGGATCCCAGCCAAGGGGAGGCTTCAAGGGGCTGAAGGACGAGACATTTTTCTCCAAGCCGATGCAGGCCTGGTACGACAGCAAGAATGGAATCCTGAGAGGTTTGCGTGCTGCCGCGGACCGGTTGCTCGGCCCATTTTCGCATCATACGCGGCTCTACGTCTTCCACAGGATATAACGCGGATGTCAAATCCGAGTGGGCGCAGATCGCCAAACGAAACCGGTGGTGAAGCAGTATCGATATTGCGAAAGTTTGTTCGTGCGAATGTGGCTGTTTCCGAGTTCCTGGACAGAGCTCTGCCGCGACGCCTTCGCATCGACGGCAACCGGACCTTTGCGACGGAGATAGCACCTCCCTTACTTACCTCAAATGCACGGGTTTACGACCTTGGCGGGGGTGCCAGGCCGTTCGTCAGTCTTTCGGAGAAGCGGCGCCTGAGGCTTTTTGTCGTTGGGCTCGACCTCGACGCGGAAGAGTTGTCGAAAGCGCCGCGCGGAATATACGACGAGGAGATTGAAGCGGACCTTACCTCATTTAGGGGGAGGGGCGATGCTGACGTCGTCATTTGCCAGGCAACGCTCGAACACGTCCGTGATGGCGAGGGTGCCTTGCGCGGCATTGCCAGTTGCGTGAAGCCGGGAGGCGTGGTTGCCATTTTCTCGCCCTCGCGCAACGCCGTTTTTGCCAGATTGAATCGGGTCCTGCCGGAGGGGATGAAACGACGGCTGCTTTTTGCGATCTATCCTGAAAAGGGCATGGGTCATGACGGGTTTCCGGCCTTCTACGACAAGTGCTTGCCCAGTGACGTCGAGACAATCGCAAAACGGAACGACCTGGAACTTGTCGAGCGCCGTCTGTTCTGGAAAAGCTCCTACTTCTATTTTTTCGTGCCGGCCTTTCTTGCCTGGCGCATCTGGTTAGGCGTTTCGGCCCTGCTTCTCCGCAAGGATGCCGCTGAAACCTACGCCTATGTCTTTCGGCGAAAACAGTGAGTTCCCGCGGCTCATGAAAAGGAAGCTCGCGCTGATCGCCATTCCGCTCGACAGAAGAGGCGGTGCCGAAACCATCTTGAAACTTGTTGCGCGCGCACTCGCGAGACGACCCGACTGGGACGTCGAAATCGGCTTCTTGGGTGGCCAGGCGGCGGGCGAGGCCGCTGGATCACACCAGAAGGGAATTCGGTGCAGCTACGGCTTTGGCGGCGGTAAGGCCATGAGCGAGGTTTTGCTCGCTCCGCGGCTGATCCGGCATCGGTACGATTTGGTGTTCTCGAGCCACGCACGGGTAAACTCGTTTCTGGCTGCCGCGCGAAGCGTTGGACTTCTCCGCAGCCACAGGCTGGTCGCCCGCGAGTCCACGGTGCTTCTGGACCGCTTCAAGGGTCCTCGCGCGCTCGCTTACAAGGCGCTCTACGCTGCCTATGGCAGCCAGGACATGATAGTCGCGCAAACGAGCTATATGAATGAACGCCTGCGTGACGTATTGCCCCGCCGAGCAATCGCCAAGCTGCGTACTTTGCCCAACCCGGTCGATGAAGATCTCATCGTCAAAATGTCCATGGAGGCATTGCCCGGGCACGACGCCGAGATACTTTCCCGCCGTCCGCAGATAGTCTGGTGCGGTCGGCTGATTGATGTGAAGCGTCCGACGATCGCGGTTGATGTGCTGGCCGAGGTCAGACGAAGGACCGGCGAGGATTATGAGCTGACCATGGTTGGCTCTGGACCCATGCAAGCGGAGTTGAGAGCCCGCGCTGGCGAGCTTGAGCTGGCCTCGCGACTAAATCTGCTCGGCCAGAGAGACAACCCGTTTCCACTGTTTCGCGCAGCGCGTGCCGGCATGCTCACGTCGGCGACGGAGGGATTTCCCAACGTCCTTCTGGAAATGATGGCTTGCCGGATTCCTGGCATCGTCACCACCCCCTGTGCGGGAGATCTGGACATGCTGTCGGGCCTGGAGATTTCAGCCGGCTTTGGCGCGTCGGAAGTTGCGGAAGCACTGCTGAAGGTCATCCAAGGCGGCGATCGGTCGGCCTTGTACGGAAAGACCTTGTCGGAAAGATCGCCGGATCGGTTTGCGGATATGCTGTTGAGAGCGCCGTCGTCATATCCGGGTGGGCAGAGATGACGCCCGTTGCTCGCGACAAGATAATCGTCTCGATAAACACATCCTGGAATGTCGTCAATTTCCGCAAGGGATTGATCGAGGCGCTGCGGAGCCGTGGCTATGAGGTGGTCGTCGTCGCGCCGAGAGACGCGTATTCTTCGCTGATTGCGGCCATGGGCTGCCGCTATGTCGAACTCGACATGGACAATTCCGGCACGTCACCGTTGCGGGATCTGGTCCTTCTGTGGCGCTATTGGCGTCTCTTGCGGCGCGAGAGACCGCTGGCGTTTGTCGGCTTCACGATCAAGCCCAACGTGTTCGGCTCCATCGCGGCCAATCTGAACGGCATTCCCGTCATCAACAACATTTCGGGATTGGGGACGGCGTTCGTCCGCGGTGGTCTGCTGCTCAGGATTGCCAAGGTCTTGTACCGGGTGGCGTTGGCCCGTTCCAAAATGGTTTTCTTCCAGAACGACGATGACCGGATGCTGTTCGTCGATGAACGACTGGTTCGCAAGGATCGAACCGCGCTTTTGCCTGGCTCCGGCATCGACCTCGTGCGTTTTGCCCCGTCGTCCGAAGCGCGCACCGGGTCTGGCGCCATCGTCTTTCTTCTCGTGGCCCGGCTTCTCTGGGACAAGGGTGTCGGCGAGTTCATCACGGCGGTCCGTCGGGTTTGCCGTGAGGTGCCCGGAGTGCGTTTCCAGCTGCTCGGCTTTCTTGATGTCGAAAACCGGACCGCGGTCAGCCGCGAGCACGTGGAAAAATGGGTTGCCGAGGGATTGGTCGAATATCTCGGCTCCACCGACGATGTGCGGCCTTTCATGCGTGCCGCCGATTGTGTCGTGTTGCCCTCCTACAGGGAGGGAACGCCGCGCTCGCTGCTTGAGGCGGCTGCGATGGGCAAGCCGCTGATCGCAACCGACGTGCCAGGATGCAGGGAAGTGGTGGACCACGCCGTCAATGGCTTCCTGTGTAAGGTGAGGGACCCTGATGACCTTGCGAGCAAGATGGTCGAGTTTGCGCGGCTGGACGGCTCGTCCAGGGACAGGATGGGGGCCCGGAGCAGAAACAAGGTCGAGCGGCAGTTTTCGGAAACGATCGTCATCGAGAAGTACATGCAGCAGATAGAAAGACTGAGCGCCCTTGCGACGAAATGAGCGGACCGGCCGCACAGGGTCGGATGGAGGATGGTTTTGTCAGTCAGGAGCATAGCGTTGCTTGCCGTCGTGGCTGTTTTGTTTGGTGTTGGCTTTCTAGGCATAATCGTCCTGCAGAGGGGCGGCTCGTCCCCCGCGAAGCCGGTAGCCGCGCTCGAGCCGTTTGACGGCAAGCTCGCCATTCCATCGGTCGATGATCTGCGCGTCGGCGGTCGCAAGATCTTGCTGTGCGGGGCGGCGTTTTCCAGGCCTCAGGCTATGCGCCTCCTGGTCACGGAAGCGGCGCGCCGAGACTATCAGGGGCTCGTCCTGGCCTGCAAACCTGTAGGTGCCGGAACACCTTGCGACGGCAAGATCGCTTCCAGGGTTGGCGATACCCTTGTTGTGCAGTGCCTGACGGCTGAGGGGGAAGATTTGGCCACCATACTTACGCAGGGCGGAATTCTCTGCGGCCAGCCGGTTCAGGCCGGCGCAACGTACAAACCTTGCTGAGCGGCCGCCAGTACAGACCGGAGGCTGTTGCGGCGAAGGGAGTGGTCTTCTTGTCAAGCTGGTCCGGCTGCCCGCATTTGGGTATTTATGGGTCCTTTATCGGGTATGTCGGTTCTTGAATTTTCGGGTATTTTTGGGTATATTTGTGGGTATGACGCTGAAGACCGACTCTCTGCAAATTACCGCCGAGATCCTTGCTCTGGTCGCGGAGATCGACGAATTCAAAGGGGCTTGGCGAGCGCTGGGCGCGCTCGCTCCAGAGCGCCTATCGGCTCTGCGCCGCGTTGCGACAATCGAGAGCATTGGCTCTTCTACCCGTATCGAAGGAAGCAGGCTTACTGACGGCGAAGTGGAGCAGCTGCTCGCCAACCTCGACATCAAATTCTTTGGGTCCCGAGACGAACAGGAAGTTGCCGGATATGCGCAGGTCATGGAAATGATCTTCGCGCATTTCGATGCAATTGATCTGACCGAAAACCACCTGACACAGCTACACCGTGACCTGCTGGCGTTCAGCAACAAGGATGAACGCCATCGCGGTGCATATAAGACACTCGCCAATAATGTCAGTGCGTTCGATGCCGACGGAAAAGAGATCGGCGTCATCTTCGAAACGGCGACGCCTTTCGATACGCCGAAGCGGATGAAAGAGCTTGTCGAGTGGACACGCGACACACTCAACGAGCAAAGCCTGCACCCTCTGCTCGTCGTCGCAATCTTCACGGTGGTGTTTCTGGAGATACACCCATTCCAGGACGGGAACGGACGGCTGTCGCGCGTTCTGACGACGCTCCTGCTGATGCGCAGCGGATATGCGTATGTGCCTTACTCTTCCCTCGAAAGCGTGATTGAGAACAGCAAGGAAGGCTACTATCTGGCGCTACGCCAGACCCAGAAGACGATCCGCAGCCCGAACCCCAATTGGCAGCCATGGGCTGTGTATTTCCTGCGCGCTCTGCAGCAGCAAAAGCGGAGATTGGAGAAAAAAATCGAGCGAGAACGTCTTGTGCTCGGCACGTTACCCGAACTCTCTCTGCAAATCGTTGAGGCCATCAATGAGCGTGGACGCATAACCATCAGCGAGATTGTTAACCTGACAGGTGCAAACCGAAACACCGTCAAAAAACACTTGGCCATTCTGGTCGAAGCGAACCATCTGGCCCAACATGGAACCGGCAAGGGAACGTGGTACGGCCAAAATAGGCGGTAAAGGCTTCAAGTCTGAGGCACGTCGACTTGGTGAGTTGGATCGAGGGTGGGGGGCATGGAGCCAGATCTCTATGGCCGGGAGAGCAGGAATGGGTAGCCGAGCCGGCCGTCTACCCCGTTGGCTGCGATTGGTATCGAGGCGATCTCGAACTACATGCTCTCAGCATGACCAATGGTCGAAATCGCGGCTGCCATCAAGGAATATCTACGCCGAGAATTGTATAGATAATTCAATATATTAGATCGGTTGGCGAAAGGTTTGGCGCGCTCAGCTTGGTCAAATCTTATCGAGCCAGTCACCGCGGAAAGGAGACCTCGAATTTTTGCCCTATAATAAGAAACCTGTGATAGGTAGTCGAAAACTATTAATGCGGTCTGGCTAAAGTACTGTGCTCTGACAGACACGCATCAGCTTAAATCGCCTCGCGCGCGCGAAACAGGTTGGAATTGTGGCCAAAAACTGGTACGCGCTAATGAACTGCCTTGGACTGGGTGCGCCGGAAGCGGTGCAGCAAGAAGGGATCGAAGACTGATGAACCTTGTGATTAAAACTGCGCTTGCCGTATTTTTCGTGTCAATCGGGTTTGGTTCAGCTTCATCGTTTGCCCAGGATGCTTCGTGCAGCTGCGCGACACCCTATCAAGGTTCGGTAAGCCCGATCGGATCCATTCATTCCGCCATCGGTGATGTGATGGTGTCGCAAACAACGGGCTATGGCGCTGCCAAGGTCGGAAGCACGCTCGATTTTGGTAGCCGTGTAGTGGTTGGCGCCAAGGGCGCGGCCTCCGTTCTGGTCGGCGGCTGCAGTCTGGAGGTTTCGGCCAATTCGAGCCTCGACGTTTCCCGCCTTGGCAACAACATTTGCCTCAAGCTTGTCGGCTCTGAGCAGACGGCTGCTATTCAGCCCTCCGGTGGCGGCGCCGGGTTCGGTCCGCCGGAGGCGATTTTCACGGGCGCGCTTCTGACGTCTGGCGTGCTCGCGGCGACGCAGGACGACGACAACGGCGTCAGCCGCTGACGAAGATATAGCGGTGTTGGCCGCTGTAGTGAAAGTGCTGGATCGGTCGGCGGCCCGGCTAATTTATTGGATTCGTTAACCATTTGCTTTATCGCTTGGGGTGGGGTGGGTGTGATTCGTACCAACAGGGCGAGTTGCAGGTTTTGGTGGGGTAAAAATGATGAGTTACCATCGGTTCGGGGCTGCTTTTGCTTTTGTTGCATTCGTCGCAGGAGGCGTCCTGTTGGCCGTGCCCGAGGCTGTAGCTCAGCAAACCTGTTCCTGTCTTGCGTCCGTGCCGGCGTCCGCAGACGCGATAGGTCGGCTTACGCAGGTCCGGGGTGATGTCCAGATGTCCCAGGCCGGCGGCTATGCAGGGGTGGATGCCGAGGCGCCGGTGTATGCGGGCGCTCGCATCATGACCGGGGCGCAGGCGTCTGCTTCGCTGGCTATCGGAACCAATTGCGCGCTCGATATTCCAGCCAATGCCACCGTCAAGGTCGACCCTATCGAAGGCGGCATGTGCGTTTCGCTTGAGACACCAACTGCGACGATCGTACCCGCCAACTCAGAACCTGGCATGCTGCCGGTTCTCTTGGGCGGCGCCGCCGTCGGTGGTGCCGCCGCCCTTATTATCGGCCTGCAGGATGACGACGACGCGGTCAGCCGGTAGGCGGGATACGACACCCGTTGTTTTGTGTAAATTTGTCAAATGCGTCATTCGCCTTCATGCGGGTGACGCATTTCTATTTTGTCGAGGCGAAGCTTTGCCTCCTCTCAACCAGAAACGCCAATGATCGACCTGCATTCACATATCCTGCCCGGTCTCGATGACGGTTCTCCTGACTTGGCCATGTCGCTGGAGATGGCACGGCTGGCAGTCGCCGACGGTACAACGCATATGGCATGTACGCCGCATGTGATGCCTGGGGTTTATGAGAACGCCACGCCAAACATTGCCGAGGCTGTTCAGGCGTTGGAACTGGAGCTTTATCGCGCTGCCATACCGCTTACCCTATATGTTGGCGCTGATGTTCATCTCGCGCCGGATCTTCCCGATCGATTGAGGCTTGGTACGGTGCCGACTCTGAACGGATCCCGCTATTTCCTGTTCGAACCGCCACATCACATTCTGCCTCCGCGGCTCGAAGACTTCGCCGCCCGTCTCATAGGCGCCGGCTTCGTGCCGATCCTCACTCATCCAGAACGGTTGACCTGGATCAAGGCGAATTACGACGTCATCGAGAGGTTGAATACGCTAGGCTGCCTTATTCAGCTCACGGCTGATTCTGTGACGGGGGCCTTTGGACGTACGGCGCTGTACTACTCGGAGAAGCTGCTGGATGAGGGCAGGGTGGATATTGTCGCCTCCGATACGCACGGCGCCAGCCGCCGGCGGCCAGGGCTTTCGCAGGCGGTTGTCGCCATCGCGAACCGGTGTGGGGAAGATGAGGCTTACAACATGGCAGTGAAACGCCCGGACGCGATATTGCAGGATCGGCCGCTCGTGCCCATCGGAAAGCAAAGCGCGAGAAAGTCGGGAGGCAGCAGTGCGGGGCGGTTTGGCGGATTGGGCCGGTTGTTCAAGAGCGGGGCTCTTTGATGGGCATTTTCGATCTTGCAAGAAGTCGTGCGGGCACCGTGCCCGCCTTACTCGCATCACTAGCGATATCTGCTTGCGCAAGCACTTCGTCGACATCGACGTCCACCACCAGTTCTGTCGATGCGCTGCAGCCGACGGCGTCTTCATCGGCGCTCTCTGGCGGTGGTACGCTGCAGGTGGTCAAGGATCTTCCGCCGCCGCAGAATACCCAGAATGGCAGCGAGCAGCCGCTGTCCGCCAACGATGTGCTCGAGGTCAGTGTGTTTCAGGTCGATAATTTGAACAGAACAGTTCAGGTCGACGCAGGCGGGCAGATTTCGCTTCCGCTGATTGGAACCATGACTGCAGCCGGCAAGACCGTTCGTCAGCTCGAGAAGGAAATCGAGACTGCCTACGGTGAAAAGTACTTGCAGTCGCCTGACGTGACGATTTTCGTCAAGGAGTCGATTGGCCAGCGCATCACGGTCGATGGTGAGGTCAACAAGGCCGGCATTTATCCGGTGTCCAGCAGCGCTTCCTTGCTCGACGCGATCGCCCTTGCCGGAGGGTTCAATCCGGTCGGTGATGCCGGCAAGGTCTTCGTCTATCGCAATGTCGGCCAAAACAAGCTGGTCGCAAATTACAATGTCGAGGAAATCCGCGCCGGCAAGAACCGCAACCCGCGCATCTATGGCGGCGACGTGGTCGTCGTTTTTGCTTCGAAGTCGAAAATCGCGATGAACAATTTGAAGGATGCGCTGGGCCTCGCCTCCAGCGCTGCCCGCATTGCGGTCATTCCGTAGACACGGACAACCCCAGGATCACCTCGCGCATGCTCGATCGCAACAGGCAGCCCCAACTTGCCGGACCCGGACATGGTCAGGCCCTGTCCGCGGACTCCTATTACGACGTGCCGCAAAACTACGGTCCCTATGGTCGCGACTATGCGGGCCAGGATGAGGGGTTCAACCCGCTCAAGCTGCTTTTATACATCGTCCAGTATCGCTGGCTGATCGTCATGATGGCGGCCGCCGGGCTCGTTGCCGGCGTTATCGTGACGATGATGCAGACACCAAAATATCAGGCGACGACACAGCTCGAAGTTCTGGTGCCTTCGGCGAAAGTGTTTCAGGACATTGAGGTTGTTTCCGAAAACAGCGACGTCCGGGCCTTCCTGACCGCGCGGGAGAAGCTGAAGAGCCGGGCATTGGCTCAGCGCGTGGTGTTCCAGCTTGGGCTTGGCGAAAGGCCGGACTTTCTGTTTCCGACGCCGAGCTTCTCCCCGAGCAATATTGTTTACCGTGCGTTCGGGATGTCCAAATCACCTTCCATTGAGGAGAAAACGCCCGAAGAGCGCGAGGCAATTGCCATCAAGCGCATCCAGGAAGATCTAACGGTCAATCTGGTCACCAATACAAGCCTGTTATCGATCACCTTCGTCGATCAAAAGCCGAAATATGCAAGCGACGTTGCCAATCAGGTCGCGCAGAGTTTTATCGATCAACGTCTCGATCAGACCAGCGAGACCTCCGATCTGGCACGGCAGTTCATCCAGGAGCAGGTTTTGCAGGTGAAGCAAAAGCTGCAGACCTCCGAAAAGGAACTGGTCACCTATGCAAAAGATGCCGGCATCACTGTTACCGGCGACGACAAATCGCTGATCGGCTCGAACATCGAAGCCCTGAACACCGCCCTGGCCACCGCAATCCAGGAGCGTCTTGATGCGGGGCGGGTGGTCGATCAGATAGAAAAGGGCCGCGGGTCGAGCCTCGGTCCGGTTCTGGAAAGCGAAGGTCTGCAGAAGCTTAGCGATAAACTGGCGGATCTGACCAGCCAGTATCAGCAGAAATTGGGCATCCTGAAACCCGGTTTTCCGGAAATGCAGCAATTGCAATCGCAGATCAAGGAACTGCAGCGACTCTACAACAACGGCGTGCTGGCGATAACCGATTCGTTGCGGCTGAAATATCAGGAAGCGCAGAACAAGGAAACCGACCTCAAGTCCAAGCTCGCGGAGATGGAGAGGCAGCAGGTCGTCTTCAACGACAAGAATATCAAATACACGATCCTGAAGCGCGAAGTCGACTCCAACCGGTCGCAGTATGACAGCCTTATCGCCAAGCTGAATGAAGTCGGTGTTAGCTCGGAACTCAAGACGCAAAGCGCTGCGATAGTCGATTTCGCTTCGCTGCCCACAGCCCCCTATTCTCCACGTCTGAGCATCAATCTTGCAGTCGCTCTCGCGCTTTTCATGGCCCTGGCTGCATCGATCATCTACATCATCGAGTTGCTGAACAACACTTTCACCAATCCGGAGCAGATCGAGAAAGAGCTGGGGCTGACGATGCTCGGCATCCTGCCGCTTGTTGGTGATCGCGAACTCATAGCCAGCATCGCCGATCAAAAATCCGGGCTCTCCGAGGCCTATCGTTCGCTGCGAACATCGCTGCAGTTCTCCGGTGCGGAGGGCGCGCCGCGATCGCTGCTGGTGACCAGTTCGGAACCGTCGGAAGGCAAGTCGACCACGTCGTTCAAACTTGGCCAGGATTTCGCGGCACTCGGCGCAAGGGTTCTGCTTGTTGACGGCGATCTCCGCAAACCCAACCTGCACCGGCTGTTCGGCCTCGACAATGCGATCGGGTTGAGCAACCTGCTGACAAATACCGTTCGCAAGGACGATCTGCCGGGCATTTTCAGACCGACGAAATATCCCAATGTCACCGTGCTGACGTCCGGAACGATTCCGCCGAATCCGGCCGACCTGCTCTCGTCGCCGAAGATGGCGTTGATCTTGACCAATCTAGGCAAACGCTTCGATCTGGTCATCATCGACGCACCGCCGGTCGTCGGTCTTTCCGACGCACCAATCCTCAGCCGGCTTGCCGAAGGCACATTGATGGTCGTTTCGACCAATCAGGTCACACGCAAGTCAGCCAAAACGGCACTCAAGCGTCTGCGCTCAGCCGGTGCGAATGTGATCGGGGCGGCGATGTCGAAATTTACGGTCAACAAGTTCGATTACAATTACGCCTATAAATACATGAACTATCAGTACTACGACTATGGCGCGAGTACCCCGAAAATTGAGGGCAAAGTCGATGACGGAGCAGGCCAGCCCGCTCACGCGAAATCTCCGGCGTTCAGGCGTTTGGTTCGTCGCCTCCGTTCTGGTGTTGGCGGTTTCGTCGGTAGGGCTAAGTCGGCTTCTTGAGTCGGAAACGCCGGCCGTCTCGCTTGCGCTCGATCCGTTCAACGTAGATGCCTTGATAGGCGAAATTGCCGGTCGGTTGAGCGAAACAGGCGACGGTGCTGATCTCGATGTCTTGGCAACAAAGGCGAAGGGCGCGCTTCGTTTCAATGTCGCGGATGCCCGGCTCTACAGCCTGATAGGCGAGATTGAGTATCGACAAGGCGAGAAAGATGAGGCTTTCGAACTCTTCGACCAGGCTCGAAAGCTGTCCAAGACTGAAATCCATTCGCTTCAGAGATCGATCGATCGCTCGATCGAGGTGGGCGATCTGTCAAAGGCCGTTGCCGAGATCGACACGTTGCTGCGCCGGTGGCCCGACAGATTTCCAGTCATTGCGGCTGGCTTGCCGGCTATTCTTTCAAACCCGGACGGATATCAGGCTGTCCTGGCAGCCTTGAGGATCGAGGCACCGTGGAGATCCAGTCTTTTCACCGCGCTTGGCAAGGATCCGCGGGGCCTGCGCGTCGCAAATCAACTGTTGCTGGACCTTGCCGGATCGAGCTCACAACCGACATCGAAGGAACTGTCTGCCGTAATCAACGGGTACATCAGGCAGAAGGAATACGAGGCGGCCTACCGGCTGTTCCTGTTCAGTCTGTCCGATCAGGAGCGGACACTGGCCGGATACATTTTTAACGGCGGCTTTGAACAGATCCTCAGCGGCAAGCCATTCGACTGGCAGGTTC
>NZ_RZPW01000880.1:0-2359 GCF_003998455.1 Mesorhizobium sp. M7A.F.Ca.CA.001.08.2.1
GCGCACGCCGCCGACTTCTGCTACACCACCAGCCACGATTTCCTGTCGTGCTGGACGACGCTCTACTCCATCGATTTCTACGAGAAGATGGGTCATTACGCGCGTATCGGCGGCCTCGAGGTCGCGCGTGTCGGCGACGACAGCCGAATGGAAGAAATCAAGCGCAAGATCGCCTCGGCCAAGGCGTTTGGCACGCGCGCCCGCCTGATCGAGCCGGCCGAGATCAAGGAAAAATTTCCGCTCATCGAAGAAGCGATTGTTCAAGGTGGTCTTTGGGATCCCGATGCCGGTCTGGTCATCCCGCGTTCGCAGACGGTCGCCGGCAAGCTGGTCGACCAGGCGGAAGCGTCGGGCAAGCTCAAATCCTTCGCCAACACATCGGCCCGGTCGCTGGTCGTCAAGGACGGCCGCATATCAGGCGTGGTAACGGACCGCGGCACCATCGAGGCCGACTATGTCGTCGTCTGCGCCGGGATTTGGGGCCGGCTGATAGCGGAAATGGTCGGCGAAGACCTGCCGGTCATGCCGATCGACCATCCGCTGACCTTCTTCGGCCCCTACAACGAGTTCGCCGGCACCGGCAAGGAGATCGGCTGGCCGCTGCTGCGCGACCAGGGCAACTCGGCCTATATGCGCGACACCGGTGATCCCAAGACCGCCGAGGGCGGGCAGATCGAATGGGGTTATTACGAAGAGACCAATCCGCGCCTTTGCCACCCGCGCGACCTGCTGGAGAAGGACCAGGCGCGGCTTTCGCCGTCGCAACGCGATCTCGACATGGAACAGATCCTGGCGCCGCTCGAACGCGCCATGGAACTGACGCCGATCCTCGGCGAACTCGGCTATAATGAGAGCCATTCGTTCAATGGACTTCTCCAGGTAACCGCGGATGGCGGCCCGTCGATGGGCGAAAGCCAGAAGGTGCGGGGTCTGTGGTATGCCGTTGCCATCTGGGTCAAGGATGGTCCCGGCATGGGCAAGCTGATCGCCGACTGGATGACCGACGGCCGCACCGCAATCGATCACCATGCCATCGACTATGCACGGTTCTATCCGCACCAGACCAAGGAGCAGTTCATCTGGGACCGCTGCACCGAGACGGCGATGAAGGTCTACAATCCGGCGGTACATCCGCGCGAGCCGTTCTCCAAGGCCCGCAATATCCGGCGCTCGCCGTTCTGGGAACGCGAGAAGGAACTCGGCGGCTATTTCATGGAACTCGGCGGCTGGGAGCGCGCCCACGGCTATGCCGCCAACGAGCATCTCCTGGAGAAATACGGCAACCGGGTGCCGGTGCGTGAGAACGAATGGGACAACCGCCATTTCTGGCGCGTCTCCAATGCCGAACATCTCGCCATGAGCGAGGATTGCGGCATCGTCAACCTGTCGCATTTCGCCATGTACGACATCGAAGGTCCAGACCATGTCGCGCTGCTGGAATGGTTGTGCGCAGCCAAGATTGGCGGCGACAACAACATCGGCAAGGGCATCTACACCCACTTCCTCGACGAGGAAGGCATGGTGCGGGCCGACTTTACCGTCATTCGCATGGCCGACCGCTGTCGTTTGATCGACGGCGCGGACGCTGGCCCGCGCGACTTCCAGTACATGCGCCGCACGGCACAGGACAAAGGTTTCGACGTCACCATCACCGACGTGACCGAGAACTATGTGACCATCGGCATCTGGGGGCCGAACGCCCGGGCGACCTTGCAGAAGGTGGTCGAAAACCCGGACGGGCTCTCTGTTGAGAACTTCCCATTCGCGGCGATCAAGCCGGTCCGGATCGGCGGCAAGGACGTCACCGCTTTCCGCATCTCCTATGTCGGCGAGCAGGGCTGGGAACTGCATATGCGCTACGAGGACGGTCTCGCTGTGTGGGATGCGCTGCGCTCGACCGGCGTGATGCCTTTCGGTGTGGAGACCTATGCCAACACGCGCCGCATGGAAAAGAGCCTGCGCCTGCAGAACGCCGACCTTCTGACCGAGTACAATCTGCTCGAAGCGGATCTCGCTCGTCCAAAGGTCAAGGAGAACGATTTCTGCGGCAAGGCGAAGCACGTCGAATACCGCGCCCGCGAGCACCAACCGGCCATGCTGTGCACGCTGGTGATGACCGAGAATGTCGATTCCAAAGGCGTTGCCCGCTATCCCGTCGGCACCATGCCGGTGATGGATCCGAAGACCGGCGAGACGCTGGTCGACGAACTCGGCCGGCGGTCCTTCACCACCTCGATGGCCTATGGCCCGACCATCGGCAAGAATATCGGTCTTGCCTATCTGCCGTGGGCGTACGCCCAGGAAGGCCGCAAGCTCACGATCGAGTATTTCGGTGAGACATATCCGGTCGAAGTGGCGG
>NZ_RZPW01000881.1:0-2352 GCF_003998455.1 Mesorhizobium sp. M7A.F.Ca.CA.001.08.2.1
GGCCTCAGACGCTTCAACGCCATCGTCGACGGCTTCGTTCTCGCCTCACAAAAATGAACCCGAAGCAAATGTGTGCGCACGCTAGCCCACAGGGGAGAAGGTGGATCGGCGCGCAGCGCCGAGACGGTTGAGGGGTGCTGGCCGGATCACCGTCCTTGCGAAGCTGGAACACCCCTCATCCGACCGAGCTTCGCTCGGCCACCGTCTCCCGCAGGGGGAGAAGGAAGAGGCGGCTGCAATTCTACATCGGCCCGCTTGCCACAAGGCCCTGCGCCGCGATATCCCCGAGCGGCAACTCTTCGGTGTCCCCGGCCCTTCATGCTCAAAACTGCCTTCCTGACGTTGCTTTCGCTTGCCATAGCCATCATCGGCGGTGGCGGCAGCGTCTGGTATGCGCTGAAAGTCCAGGATGGCGTCGGCGCCATCCGGATCGGTCAATGGACAGCCTTTCCCGATATCGGCACGCCGTCCGCCGATCCTTATTCCAAGGCTCGCGTGGCGCGCGAGGGCGTGCTTGCACTCGGCCGTGCCGAGGGGCTGTCCTTCGTCGCCGAGCGAGACACGGGCGGCGCCGAGCTCAAGCGCGAATGCACCTACACCATCGAGGGCGGATTTCCGACGGCGCGGTTCTGGACGCTCTACGCCGCCGACCAGTCGCTCAGCGTGGTCGAGACTGGCAAATCCCGGCTGGCGGCGCTGCAATCCTACGGGGTGGTGCGCCAGCCCGACAATTCGGTGATCATTTCCGCCGGCCATCACCCGATGCCCGGCAATTGGCTGCTGACAGACGGCTTCGGCAGGATGTATTTCGTGCTGACCTTCTACGACACGCCAATCGCCAGCAGCACGGGCCTGTCGGACGTCTCGCTGCCGCGTATCGTCAAGGTCGGCTGCGATGCGTAGTTTTTATGCGGCGATGCGCAGACTTTTGCATGCCGTCCTGCTCGGCCTGCTCGGCGCCGGCATTGTGCACATCGCCGTGCTGCTTCTGGTGCCTGAATTTTCCGAACGCGACGCCTGGTCGCGGCTGTCAATGGCGTCGGACCTCTACAAGATGACGCGGCTCGATGCCGAGGCCGGTGGCGCGCCCGTGGTGAAATCCGTCGACCCGCTGTTTTATGCGACGGCCTGCCGGTTCGACCTGGGCGAAGGTTTGGTCCGCGTCAAGGCACCTGGACATGTCCCGTTCTGGTCGGTGTCGGTCTATGACCGCAGCGGCCACAACATCTATTCCTTCAACGACCACACAGCGACCGAAGGCGTTCTGGATGCCGTGGTGCTGACGCCGGCGCAGATGATCGACGTGCGCAAGGACCTTCCAGAGGATCTTCAGGGGGCGATCTTCGTCGAAGCGCCGATCGAGGAAGGCATTTTCGTCATCCGTGCCTTCGTCCCCGACAGCAGCTGGAAGCCGATCGTGTCGCGCTTCTTCGAACAGAGTTCCTGTGAGTTGCAGGACTTCTAGAGCGTGTCGCGTCTGAACGGGTTCAGACGACCCGCTTCAGGTCTTTTTTATGCATGTCGTTCTCCCAAAACCGGGGTCACTTTCGGGCGACATGCACTAGACATGATCCCGGACCAAGGTCCGTGGCCGCCGAAACTCAGTGGTGCGGGACCGGCTTCGTCCCTGGCGACCCCGTCTTGTCGGGATCGACCGGCCGCACTTCGCCGGCATGCGACCGCTCATAGCGGATGCCGGGAAAGATGATCACCGCCGCCGGCATTTCGGCGGTTTGCTTTGCTCTGGTGTTTGGTGCCGTACGCGGCACGAAAGACAGTACCATGCCCATGGTTCGCGCATTCCTCTCGGTTTCCCCGGAGCACAACGCAACGCCTCCAAATGTCATTAAGGCCGGCAGAGGGTTAACGGAGCGCTAACGGATCGTCGCTAACTTGATCTTTGTTCTTGGTGCTCGCGAAACCGACATAATCCCGGTCGAGCGCGCCAAGCTTGTGTCGAGTACGGGCGTATCCTTCGTGTCATCTTCGGACTTCAGGCAAATCGCGGCACGAAAAGACTCGGGAAAGGCCGAAAGGCTATTCCGCGCCGCGGTGTCGGCGTTCTGCTCGCTCACCCGCCCCTCACGCCGCGAGATCGGCCAGCTCGAAGACCTGACGCTGCCGCTGTTCAATGACGTGTCCGTCGAATCCCGCCGTTACGTGGCAGCCGCCCTTTCCGAATGCGAATACGCACCCGCCGCCCTGGTGCGCCGTCTTTGCGAGGAACCGGTTGACATTGCCGCGCCGCTGCTCATCCGCTCACGCGCCGTCAGCGACATCGATCTCATCGCCCTGATCGGGCGGCATGGCCTGCCGCATGCGCGTGCCATCGCGCGCCGCAAGGGCTTGAAC